>CAJGCK010000020.1 GCA_904501795.1 uncultured Clostridia bacterium | reverse complement strand
GGAATTTCGCTCATAGTCGGGATATACTCCCTAACGAACTCTGCCGAGATATTGAGTTCAGACGCCTGCATGCCCACGTTAAACATATTTGAAAGTTTATCGATAAGCGCGTCTACAGGCATTACTTGTTTTTCTACTTCACCGCCGTCTTGCAAATTAATACCTATATCGGCGTAAACAAAGTCGTTAACGTCAAACCCGTATTCTTCTTGCAAACAATACTTCCAACTCTGTTTTTCAGTGTCAATTTTACCGTTTTCATCATCTACGAAATTTTTAACGTAATCAACGTATTCGTCGGTAATTTTATTACTCTTTAACATATTTGAAAGGCTAGAAAACATAGTACTTGTATAGACTTCTTTTAATTTAGGAAATTTTTCAAGCCCCGTTCCCTGCGTTATTTTTTCAAAATCGGTTAAGTCGATAGTCGCTTCGCTAACCGTTACGGGATAAACGGACAAAGTATCCGCTTGTAGTTTATGTATGTACGCCGAAAAACCGGTTGAGAGTGCAAGTACTAGCGCAATTCCTATAATACCGATACTACCCGCGATGCTAGTTAAAATAGTTCTACCTTTTTTAGTTTTTAGATTGCTTAAACTTAGTGAGAAAGCCGTACCGAGTTTCATTTGCGCCTTACCTTTTTTGCTCTCGTTAGCGCAAGGTTGACTATCTTCGCAAGGGTTAGAGTCGCCCGTTACCAAACCGTCAAGCAAGGTAATAGTTCTAGTCGAATATTTTTTTGCAAGGTCGGGGTTGTGCGTTACCATTATAACCAAGCGATCTTTGGAAACTTCTTTCAAAAGGTCTAAAACTTGAACGCTCGTTTCGGTATCAAGCGCGCCCGTCGGCTCGTCTGCAAGAATAATTTCAGGGTCGTTAACGAGTGCCCTTGCTATCGCAACCCTTTGCATTTGCCCGCCGGACATTTGGTTGGGCATTTTGTTCTCTAAACCTTTTAGCCCCACTTTTTCGAGTACGGAAAGGGCTCTTTTATGCCTTTCGTTTTTTGAAATACCCGATAATTTTAACGCTAATTCTACGTTAGATAGTACCGTTTGGTGCGGAATAAGGTTGTAACTTTGGAACACGAATCCCACGCTATTGTTCCTATAAGTATCCCAGTCGGAATCGGCAAAGTTTTTGGTAGACGTTCCGCAAATAGAAAGATCGCCTTCCGTATACCTATCTAGCCCGCCTATTATGTTGAGCAAAGTGGTTTTCCCACACCCCGAAGGGCCTAGTATCGATACGAATTCACTTTTTCTAAAACTTAGTGTAACGCCTTTTAGCGCCGTAACGGTATTATCGCCAGTACCGTAAACTTTTACTAAGTTTTCAAGTTTTAACGCAACTTGATTGTCTTTTTTCTTTTTCACAATCTAACCCCTTTTATTATATGATTAACGTACTTTATCATATTATGGTAAACTTAATATAAACTTGAATTATTATATTTTTTTCTATACTATTATTTCGCCTACGGCTAAGCAATACTCCGTGACGTTTTCTACCGAAAGACCTTCTAAAAGCCTTGCTTGTTCGTATAAAACGGTGGCGTATTTAGAAAGCGTATCCTTATCCGTATTAAACAACTCTTTTAGTTTTGCCGTAATTTTGTGTTCAGCGTTTATTTCAAGCACTTTTTGTGCGGTCACCTTTTCGCCGTTGTTAGGTAGAGAGTTAAGCACTTTCTCCATCTCTAGCGAGATTTCACCCTTGCTTTTTAAGCATACGGGATAAGTTTTTAAGTTTAACGACAATACTACTTCACTAACCTTTCCCTTAAGCGACTGCAAAATAAAGTCTAAAAGTTCTTTGTTCTCTTTGTTTTCTTCTTGAATTTTGTCCTTTTCCGTTTTGGTCGATAAATCGGCTTCGGCAACGGGCAAAATCTTTTTACCTTCGTATTCGGTTAGTATTTTAGCAACAAACTCATCCACTCCGTCTTTGAAAAACAATATTTCATACCCTTTGTCTTTTGCCTTTTCTATTTGCGGAAGTTGGGCAATTTTTTCGTAACTTTCGCCCGAAGCGTAATAAATAGCTTGTTGGTCTTCTTTCATTTTAGAAAGGTATTCTTTTAAAGATACGAGTTTTTCTTCAGTAGAAGAATAGAACATTAAAAAGTCTTTAAGTTGGTCCTTTTTATATCCAAACCCTGCGTATACGCCGAATTTTATGGACAAACCGAACTCTTCAAACATTTTAGAGTAAGTGTCTTTGTCCGTTTCCATAAGTTTTTTAAGCTCGGTGCTTATTTTCTTTTCAAGACTGTTCGCAATCGCTTTAAGTTGCCTATCTTGTTGCAATATTTCACGTGAGATGTTTAAGTTTAAGTCTGAACAGTCTACTACACCGCGTATAAACCCGAAATAATCAGGCAAAAGATTTTCGCACTTTTCCATTATAAGCACGCCGTTAGAATACAGTTTAAGCCCCTTTTTGAAGTCTTTTGAATAGTAATCAAAAGGCGCTTTAGACGGAATAAACAACAACGCGTCGTACGTTATCGTACCTTCTATCTTAGAGTATACGCTATATAACGGGTCTAAATAATCATGGAACTGGTCTTTATAAAACTCGTTTAATTGCTCTTTAGAAACTTCGCTTTTTTGTTTTTTCCATAGCGGAACCATACTGTTTAACGTTTCAAGACGTTGTTCGGTTTTGTATTCGGGTTTGTCTTTATCTTCTCCCCCGTCTACTCTCTCGGTTACCGTTTTAAGCATTTTTATAGGGTAACGAATATAATCGGAGTACTGTTTAACTAACGCCGAAATTTTATGCTCCGATAAAAATTCCGAATATTTTTCGTCTTCGGTATCGGCTTTTAATTTTAACTCGATAGTAGTGCCTACGCTCTCTTTCTCCGTTTGGGTTATTTCATATCCTTCAACGCCTGAACTTTCAAATTTATAAGCCGTTTCTTCGCCGTAAGCCTTTGAATATACGGTAACTTTATCTGCAACCATAAACGCCGAATAAAACCCAACGCCAAATTGACCGATAAGTTCATCTTCCGTTTTACCTTCGTTTTCTTTCTTGAATTGTAACGTGCCTGACTTTGCTATCGTACCAAGATTGTTTTCAAGGTCCTTTTCGTTCATGCCTATTCCGTTATCTTCAATAGTCAAAACGCCCTTTTCTTTATCTACTGTAATTTTTATGCAAAAATCAGATTTAACCGCCCCGTCCGTTAACGATATAAACTTTAATTTATCTATAGCGTCACTAGCGTTTGATATAAGTTCTCTAATGAATATTTCTTTATTCGTATAAATAGAATTTATCATTAAGTCTAATACTCTTTTTGATTCCGTTTTAAAGTTCTTCATAACCATCCTTCCTTTATACTAAAATATATTTATCATTTAAATATTGATATATATTATATACTCCTATCGTTTTTTGTCAAGAATTTTAAACAAAGAGCGCGCGAAATTGTCGCGCACTCTTATTTTTGCGTTTTTTATTCAAGTTCAATAACGCTTTCCTTTTTGTCTTTCTCCGTAGGCTTTTTAACCGTTAAATACACCGTTCCGTTTTCATATTTCGCTTTAACGTCTTTTGCTTCAACACCGTCCCCTACGTAGAAAGAACGACTAAACGAAACCGAACGCTCACGCCTTAAATACCCCGAGTTTTCGCCACTACTCCTATTCGCCGAAATGTTTACGTACCCGTTGTCTAGCGATAGTTTTATATCATTTTTGTCGCACCCGGGAATATCAATCGCAAATTCATACGCCCCGTCTTTTTCAACGACGTCCGCCCTAACGTTACCTACTGAAAAAATCGACTCTTTGAAAAAATCATCAAACATACCGTCAAATAGCGAAAATACGCCGTTTTCTCCATTTCTTCTTACTAAATAGTTTCTCATTTTATTTACCTCCGTATTAAAATTATTTTTAGATTAGCAATCTATTGTTTTGAGTGTTAGCACTCTACTGTATCGACTGCTAATTTATATTATAAACGGAAAGCAAACTTTGTCAAGGTTTTTTACCAAAAATTTTTAAAAAATTTAAGAGCAACCAAAACGGTTGCTCTTTCTTTTAGTCTACTAAACTGCCTATTTCTTTTTTGTAGGTTTGGCGTTTTTTTATCACTTCGCTTTCAGCGAACTTCCACATTTGTTGTATATGGAAGTTGTGTTCTAACATAGGATTAGATTCTAAACCCGTCACTCCGTCATCGATAAGATTTTTTAGCACCTTTGCTATTATTATCGCGTTAATTCCAGAGTTTTTATATTCTTTTTTAAGAGCGATTAAGCCCATTTCGAGTTCTTTAGGTTTCTTTATAGAGCGCAAAACCGAAATAAAACCAAACGGGAACAGTTTGCCTTTGCTTTTAATTAGCGCGTCGCAAATTGAAGGCAAGCATATACCAAAGCCTGCAACTTTTCCGTTTTCATCTATCAAAAAACTTATGTACCTAGTATTTACTATCGTTGCGAACTGGTCGAGCATATTTTTTCTTGCTTCGCCAACTATTGGAACGTATCCGTCTAAATGCCCGTAAGCGTCGGTTAAAGTTTCAAAAAACTCGTCTTCGTATTTAGAGAGTATTTGTTTAACAGACATGGTTTCTGAAACGTCTACCAAACGGTATTTGTTTTTTAACATTTTGCTTATCCTAACTACTCTCTCGTAAGGTTCTTCCGGGATAGCAAAATTGCGTTCCGTCCACTTAGACTCGTCTTCAAAACCAAGTTCAACCATTCTAGTAGCAAAATAAGGATAGTAATAGTTGGTTGCGTAAGTACTTCTTTTGTCAAACCCGTAGGTTAGCATACCTTCTCTATCGGTATCGTTAAAACCCCACGGGCCATGAATTATTTCCATACCATTTTCTTTGCCAAAGCGTTCTACCGCGCCGAGCAAAGCTTTAAAAACTTCTATATCGTCTATACACTCAAACCGTGAAAATCTTACGAATTTTTTACCTGTTAACTCGTTGTCTACTTTGTTTATTAGTCCGGCTATTCTTCCAACCAATTTTCCGTCTTTATAACACAAAAAACCTTTTGCGTCGTTTTCTTTCAACGAAAAGTTTTTCTTTTTATTAAAAGTATTCATTTCGTCACTTCTAATTGACGGAACGTAATACGGGCAATCTTTGTAAAGTTTTAACGGAAAAGTTGCAAATTCTTTTAATTGTTTTTTCGTTTTTACTTCTTTAATTTCTATCATCTGTTGCCTTCTTAAAAAATTTTTCCTATTTTCATTATACAATCTTTTTGTAAAAAATACAATCGATTGAATAAAAAAATTTTTCTTGGGTTATTTTTCCGTTTTTTTAATTAACATCGGTGGTTCTTCATCCTTTAAGGACATTATATACTCGTTGTATTGCTGATCGGTAAGTTTTCTAATTTTACGTTTCTTTTTCATCTACTTTTCCCCCCACGTTTTTATATTTTGCCAAACGGCTGTATTTTATACATTTTATAAAATACATTACGCCCGTTGCACTAAATATTGGATAGACGTATTTTATTATTCCGTTCACTCCTATTATCGACAATAAACATATAATAATACAGTAAATTACTAGTGTTTTTAAGTTTTTAGAAAACAGATTAATACTATAAAAAGACGCCCAAAACGACGTTATTAGTCCCAAGATTAAAGCAAAAGAAAACAGTCCCTTTGCGCCTAGTTCTTCCGCAATAAAAATTAGTGGCACGGGATAAGACGATATATCTTTTCCGTACCCTTTGATAGACAAGCAAACGGCTATTCCAAGCAAAGAAACGGCAAGGAAAAATACTACCGATACGCCTTTTATAAACTTGTTAGTTTTACCTTTGGTCGCTTCGAAAAAACAAGGAAAACCTATAAAAAAATTAACGAAAGAGTAAATTATAGCGTAAAAAGGGTGGGAAATTTTAAGCGAGTTAGAAAAATCAAGTTCTGTTTTTTTACTACTAAAAAACAGTATAAAAACGCCAAGGCACAGTAATGGCGTTAAGATTAAAGATGCTTTTTTTATTTTTGAAACGCCTTTCCTAAACAAAACAGCCGTTATAAAAATTAGTAAAATTGAAAAGATTGGAAATGGTTTTAACCGATTTAACCCCTGCATAACGTTTTCAAAAAAATTTAGCGTGACCGAACAACAAACGAGTGAACAACAAAAAAACAAAGCGGGAAAAGGGCTTTTATTACCGCAAATCGAGATAGTAAATTCATTTAGCGTATTATATTTTTTTGAGTTTACGGTTGCAAAATAAAATATTAGCGTTAAAACCGCCGTCGACAACAAAAAAGAGCCTGTTTCATAGCCAAAAAAAGCGCCTTGCTCTTTCCCAGAGATAAATCCCCCGCCGACCACCCCGTTAACGCACAAAAAAACCGCGCCAAGCAAAGATAAAACGTTTTTCATGTTTTATTTGTATGCCTTATAGCGCGGTTTAAGAATTTTTTGAGTTTTGTTAGTTTGGTTTGTTTTTGCTTTCTTTTATTTTTTTATACGCCTTATCACGCGAAAAATCACGTTCTTTAGTATACTCGCCCCCAAGCGTTTCAATAGCAAAGCGCAACTCTTCAAAATCGTTATAATCGATTTTTTCCTTTTCTATCGCTTCGTAAAGGTATGGTAGCGCCTTTTCATCGCCGTATTTCCCCAAATAACCTGCGTATAAAGGTATTTGATTTTGGTTTTTCAAAAACTCTTCAATAAGTAGGTCGAAAACCCTTTGGTCTTTTTCAGCGTGCGATAATATTTCAACGAAACAAGCGCGCCTAACTATATCTACTTGATCAATTCGAGATAACAACAAGTCTTTAACGGCGTTTGCATAATCGTATAACATAGCCGTTGCTTGTTCGCGAACGGGCTCGGTATAATCCCATTCGATAAGATTTATTAGTCTTTCAAGCGCACTAGTTAAATCTTTACCGTCTAACATGTTCATTAAATATAGCAACAACTGTTCTTCTTCACTCTTTTTTAAGCCGTCTATCAATGCGGTTGCGCCATCTTCTTTTTCGGTTAACGCTTCACACAAGAAATCGGGCACTTCTACTCCGTTATCAAGATGCCTTTTTAGTAGTTCAACTAATTCTTTAGCCGTTGCCTTTTTATAGTATTCGTTTGGTGACAACCCGTCGAGTGCAGGCAGTTTTCTATCGCCGAACTCTAAATATAGTTCACTAACGCGATTTTCTATCTCTTCAGGACTTGTTTTACCTACGTTTTTGTATACGTAATCGGAAATAAATTCCGAAAAAAGTCCGTCTACGTCTATTACTTTTAACATTGTTTTTCTCCTTTATATAACTCTTTAAGTTTGCGATATTTATCGCCTTCTGCGTCGAACAAACGCAAAACGTCTTTCTCTGACTTAAACTCCTTATATTCGGCTAAAAGTACTATTAACGCCGACAATTCTTCTTTATTAAAAGAGTTTTTTAGCTCTAAGTTTTTAAGTTTAGAATACACCTTGTTCGTAGAAAAGGCAATCTTGTTCAAATCTACAACCGTGGTCATCGCAAGCCGAGAAAACGCAAAAGCGTATGATGAAAAGAATATTTCGTGCTCACTTGATTTTTCGAACGGGAACTTTTTAGGTCTAACCACTTCGAAACAGTTATACTTAACGATAGGCGTTGCGCGTTTATGACCCGAAATTAGCAATACGTACAAAATCATTTCCTTGGTAAAGGGCATCACTTCGCTATCTATTAAAAGGTGCAACAGTTCTTCTTTTGCGCTAGGTATAGTGCTACTAATTAGAATTAGCACCGAATTTTTTACCGTTTTTTCATCTCCCTTTTTAACACCCCAAAGCACCGCGCGTATAACTTCACGCCTTTTTAGCATTGAGTTCATTTTATTGATGGGCAACGCGCTTAAAGTTTGGATTAGTTTTTGGTTGTCTTCTTGAACGTTCTCAGGAACGTCGTCTATATAAGAAAGGGGTTGTAATTGCATTTTATTATCGCCCGAAAACTCAAGCGCTTCTTCAGCAAGTTTTAAATAGTGCAATTTAGTTTCGTCTTGCGGATTGATTAAATATAGTTCCTTAAACTGTTCAACCGCTGGCTGAAAACGATTACAATTTAACAAAGCCAAGCCGTACAAATATCTCATAGAAATATCAAACGGACGTTCACGAAGGATATGTTCAAGATATTTTAACGACGTTTCGTGCTCGTTTTGTTCTAAACAACAAGTGGCTATTTTATAATAGTCTTGCAGTTCTTTTATCGGCATTTCAAGTGCTTTTAAGAAATAGTATCTACTCTTATCTGCGTCTTTTTTGTGGTGGTATATACTTGATAAATTACAATAAGCCGAAAGATTTTCGCCCGTTTCGGCTAAATACGCCCTGCCACTTTCAAGTCCGCCGTCTATATCACCCGTAATGAATTTTAGCATGGTTAACTGCTCTAATCCATCGGCGTATTGCGGACAACCTTTTGGTATCTTTTCAAGCGTTTTCTTAGCGCCCGTAAAATCTCCCGATACAATAAGGCGTTTTGCTTGCTTTAGTTCCTTTTCAAAATTCGCTTTCTCCGGCGGATATACTATCCTAAAAGAGTCTTTTGCCATAAATTCGTTAGCAAAAAATTCTATTATTTCACCGTCTATTCCGTCTTGCGAAATAAACCCGTCGGCATCAAACTTTTTATGAAAATAATAACTAGATAAATATGTGTTGTCCATATAAAAAAAGTTTATTGCTAATTCTTCGTATGCGATAGGCCATTTTTCCTTCGGGGTTTTGGACATGTACTCGAAATAAAACTTGTTAGACAGTTCGTAAAGCTCCATTTCCGCGTATATATCGGCTATATCTAAGTAGGTTTCTACCGAAAAGTTTTTTCTTAAACTCGCGTAAGACAAAGAAAGCGCCGATATATAATCACCGCTATCCGCTTTCTGTTCGGCAAGTTTTCTTAGCCTAAAATAATTGTCGTCAAACTTTATTATCTTTCGTTCCATTTTTTCTAAAACAACTTTTCGGCGTCTTCTTTAGTGAAAACGTATTCCTTTTCGCAAAACTGACAGCCCACCTTTACGCAACCTTCAGTTTTTATTATGTCGTCTATCTCGTCTTTACCCAAAGATATTAGCACCTTTTCTATAAAATCACGGCTACATAAACATTTGTATTCGGGTTTTAAGAGCGTATACTCTACGTCTCCAAAATACTCTTTCAAAACACCTTCCGCACCCTTTTCTTCTATTTGCGTTGAAAGGTTTTTTAGTTTGCCTATTATTTTTTCCGCTTTAACTAGATTTTCTTCTTCGGCAAAAGGTAACGCTTGGATTATAACTCCGCCTGCGCCAACGCAAGTTAAGTCTTTGCCGATTTTAACGCCAAGTGCTATTGCGGTTGGTTGTTGCTCGCTAAGTGCGTAGTACGACGTGAAATCTTCTGCTATTTCGCCCGTAACCAAACGCGCGCTTCCCGAGTAAGGGTCTTTTAAGCCCATACTTCTAGTAACGGTTAGTCTACCGTTTTTGCCCACGCAACCGCCAACGTCTAACTTCCCGTCGGCACGGAGCGGCAAATCTACCGTTGGGTTATCTATATAACCACGCATTGCAAGGTCGCCGTTACCACACACGGTTATTTTACCACCAGGCCCGTCTCCACTAACGGTTACCGAAAGTTTATCCGTTTTGTTTTTTAGATTGCTTGACATAAAAGTACACACGGTAAGCGTACGCCCTAGCGCAGCCGAGCATACGGGTGATAGTTTATGTATTTTTATCGCTTCGTTCACCATGTCCGTCGTTTCTAAAACCGAAACGGACATTTGCCCATCAAATATCAAGCCTTTAAGAAGTTTATTCAAATAAAGTCACTCCCTTAATTTAGCGTGTCTTTTCCACGCCGTTATTTTGTGTATCTACCAAAAGACGCCGTGTTTTATACCGACGTCTTTTTTTACTTTTATTTTTTACGTTTTTGTAATGCGCGTTTTGCTTTTTCTATACGTTTTTGCCTTTCAGCACTTTCTTTATCGAGTTTTTCGATTTGCTCTGAGAAATTGTACTCGGGGTCGTTTTTATGTTCCGCTACGTAACGCTCGTGATCGTCGTATATAGCCTGTTTACTTTCGTTAAGTCTAACTATATCGTTACGGTTAAACGAAGTGGGTAATTCAGCAACCGTCAACTCTTCATCGGTTATCGGTTTTATAGGTCTTGAAGAAAGAGTGGAAAGACTGGCAAATTCAAGTTGTTCCTTGTAACTTTGAAGCGCTTTCTTGTCATCACCTTTAGTCTTTTCGTATATACCCCTATTCTTTTTAGCGCCCGGTACTCTATCGTTAAGAAATTTATCGTAAGACCATTGGCAATAATCCGTCCACACCAACAACGAGTAAGAAAAGGCTATGAGTAAAATTAAAATCAAACCTATTCCAAACAATATGCCCGAAGAAAACAACAATGCGAACGGGAAAAGCGCTATCACACCGAAAAACAAGTTTTGGGGTAGCAACCCGATGGTCATTAAGAAAGAGTTCTTAAATAACTGTCTAAATTTAAGTTCGTAAGTAACGCTCATCGTAATCATGTGTAGCGTTGCGATTGACATAAATACTAGAACTATCAAAACTATAACTCTTAAGACTTGGAGTAGCCAACCTATCGTCGTGCCGATCGCTAACATTTGGTCTAGTACGGAAAGCGACGCCATAGCCGTGTAAAAGAAAATAGAATATATTAGCGCAACGAAAAATAGTTGCTTGAAATTTTGTTTTATACCCTTCCAAAAATCGTTAGAAACGAAAATACCTTCCGTCCACACCATGTTTCGCATAACGTGTGCGCCACCGGCAACGCCTATCATTGCGATAAACGTGACTATCGGGAAGAAAAGATAAATTATGGTGTCTATACTAACCAAGATTGTTTCGTGAAAACCAACGAGCGATACGACCGATTGATAGCCCACGCCGAAACTTTGAGAGTAAGGGCAAAGCACCCCGTAATTCAAAATTGCGGAATATCTTATAAAAAATAACGCGAACATAGGTATGAAGAAAAGCAATATCAAGATATTAGTTAAAACTATTTTCCAAAAATTTCCTTTTATTATGTCAAAGAAAAGTTCCCATCTATTCGAAGGAAGCGAAGCCTTTGCATAGCCTTCAGACTTTTCTTTCCCCATCATTAGTTTGGTTATGAAACCGCCACTTTTTTTGTTTGTTGCCATTATTGCCCCCGTTTAAGTTTTGCTTAAAAGTTTTGCTCACTTTATATACTATACTAATTTTAACTTTTTTTCAAATAAAATCAAGCATTAACTGAAAAAAACTTTACTTTTTATCGTTACTTTGATATATTAGTACATATACATCGCATTTTTAGGAGATTTGACGTTTATGAAAAAATACAACGTTGCCGTTGTCGGCGCAACCGGTATGGTTGGTAGAAAAATTTTAGAAGTTCTAACCGAAAGAAATTTACCCGTAGAAAATTATTATCTTTTTGCGTCTAGCAAATCTGCTGGTAAAACCATTAATTTTATGGGAAAAGACCACACCGTTATTGAACTTTGCGAAAAAAATATTCTTGCTTTAGACATTGATATCGCTTTATTTTCTGCCGGTGGTGATACTAGCAAACAATTCGCGCCTATTTTTGCTAAACACGGCGCTTTAGTTATAGATAACTCGAACGCTTGGCGTAGAGAACCTTCCGTTCCGCTAGTTGTTCCAGAGTGTAACGCAAACGATATTTTATGGCATAATAATATTATTGCTAACCCCAACTGCTCTACTATCCAAGCGGTAGTTGCACTTAAACCGTTACACGAAAAATTTAAGATTAAAAGGGTTATCTACTCAACCTATCAAGCCGTTTCGGGCGCTGGTGTTAAAGGTTTTGACGATTTGAAAAACGGTATTAACGGCGAAGAACCAAAAAAATTCCCCTACCCAATTTTTGCAAACTGCTTACCGCACATCGACGTTTTCTTAGATAACGGCTACACCAGAGAAGAAGACAAAATGATTTTTGAAACCAAAAAAATTCTTAACGACCAAAATATTTTGGTTACCGCTACCTGCGTTAGAGTACCCGTTTACTACGGTCACAGCGAATCGATTAATATCGAGTTCGAAAACGCTTGCACGTTAGACCAAGTTAAAGAAGTATTAAGAAATGCAGAAGGCGTTGTTATTGCAGACGACGTTGCAAACAACGTATATCCCATGCCGTTAACTGCTGAAAATAAAGATGAAGTGTTTATCGGCAGAATTAGGCGTGACGACACCGTCCCTTACGGCGTTAACCTTTGGGTTGTTGCAGACAACATTAGAAAAGGCGCTGCAACCAACACCGTTCAAATCGCGCAAAAAGCCATTGAACTTAACGCAATAAAGGGCAAAATAAACTAATTTAGGGTATTAACAATGAACAAAATAATTTTTAAGGGCACTTGTACCGCCGCCATAACACCTTTTCTTGACGGCGAAGTTGATTTTGAAGCCCTTGGCAAACAAATAGAGTTTCAAATTGCAAACGGCATAGAAGCCCTTTGTGTTTTAGGAACAACGGGTGAAGCCCCCACTATTACCGACAGTGAGTACGAAGCGATTGCTAAATTTTCATTCGAAAAAATTGCAGGCAGAGTTAAATTTATTTTAGGCTCTGGGTCTAACTGCACCAAAAAAGCCATCGAAAAAAGTCAACTTGCGCAAAAAATCGGGGCGGACGGACTTTTGGTTGTTACCCCCTATTACAATAAATGCACTCAAAAAGGGCTAGTTAAGTATTATAACGACGTTTGTTCGAACGTTGATATTCCCGTTTTGTGCTATAACGTTCCCGCTAGAACGGGCGTTAATATTCTTCCTGAAACGATGGAAGAAATTGCCGAAATTAAAAATATAGGCGGTATCAAAGAAGCGTGCGGAAACATGGAACAAATTTGCGAAACCGCAAGACGTATTCGTGGGAAAACCGCGCTCTATTCGGGTGACGACAACCTTAACCTTGCTATGCTTTCTATAGGTTCTATGGGTTTGATATCCGTTGCTTCAAATATTGCGCCTAAGGAAGTTGGCGACGTTGCTAAACTTTATTTCGCGGGTAGAAACCAAGAAGCCACCGAACTACAAGAACGACTTCTCCCACTTATCGACGCTATGTTTACCGAAGTCAACCCTATCCCCGTTAAAAAGGCTTCTGAACTTATCGGGTTGGGAAGCGGATACGTTAGAGCACCGCTTACCGAACTAGACGAAAAGTACGTTGTACAAATGAAAAAAATTCTTAAAGAATTCGGGCTTAAAATCAAGGAGTAAAAATGGTTAAAGTTTTAATTAACGGCGCGCTTGGTAAAATGGGCAAAAAAGTTTTCGAAGCGTGCGCTAGCGAAGATAACGTGGTTGCCGTTTGCGGAGTGGACAGGTTTTGTGATTTCTCGAACGAAAAATTCCCCGTTTACGATAGTTTCGAAAGCGTTAAAGAAGACGTGGACGTGGTTATTGACTTCTCTGCGCCCGTTACTCTTAAAGGCTTGTTAGACTTTTGCCTAAACAAAAACGTAAACGCGGTGCTCTGTACCACCGGTTACACCGAAGAAGATTTGTCGAGCATTAAAAACGCCAGTGAAAAAGTGGCTATTTTCCGTTCTGCTAATATGTCGCTCGGCGTGAACGTTTTAATAGATTTAGTTAAAAAAGCAACTGTTGCTCTTGCCGGTTACGATATTGAAATTATAGAAAAACACCACAACCAAAAGGTTGATGCACCGAGCGGAACGGCGTTAATGCTTGCACAAGCCGTTAAGGAACAGGACGAAAACAAAACTTTTGTTTTTGGTAGAAACGGCGCGGTTGGTAAAAGAGATAAAAACGAAATAGGTATACACGCAGTTAGGGGTGGAAACATAGTTGGCGATCACGACGTATTGTTTGCCGGCACTAACGAGACGGTTACTATCTCTCACCAAGCGTTTGATAGAAGCGTTTTTGCAATCGGCGCGGTTAGGGCTAGTGAATATATTTCAAGTAAAAAATCGGGCGTGTATAACATGCAAAACTTGGTTAATAACGATTAATAATGCTTATTGAAAATCTTAAAGAAATTTTAAGCAAACTAAAAAACGGAAATTGTTTTGGCGAAGAAGTTTTGCTGGTTGGTGCAACCAAGATGGTTGACGCCGATACCATAAACCTTGCCGTTCAAAACGGGCTAAAAGCGGTTGCCGAAAATAAAGTTCAAGAGTTTCGCGAAAAAACCCCGCTAATTAACGGGGCAAGCATTCATTTTATCGGGCACTTACAAACGAACAAGGTTAAGTATCTGGTGGGCAAAGTAGAGCTTATTCACTCGATAGACAGTTTTCGTTTAGCCGAAGAAGTTTCAAAAGAAGCGCAAAAAAAATCGGTTAGACAAAACGTGCTCGTTCAAATCAACGTCAGCGGTGAAACTTCTAAGGGCGGTTTTGATTTTGAAAATGCTAAACAAGCCGTTAGAGACGTTGATAACCTACCGGGCGTTCACGTGTCGGGGCTTATGACTATGTTCCCTGCCCTTGCGAACGAGAACGAAATTGCTTGCCTTTGCGGTAAGATGAGAAATCTTTACGACCAGCTTAAAAAAGACGGGTTTGATATGCGATATCTTTCTATGGGTATGAGTAAAGATTGGGAAATTGCCGTAAGATACGGCAGTAATACCGTGCGCATAGGAAGCGCTATCTTTGGAAAAAGAATTTATAACGAGGTTTGATATGGGAGTATTTGATTTGTTCGGCAGAGAGCCGAGAATTAAAAACGACAACAAAATTAATAAAGAAGGTTTGGGAACGATTACTCCTTCCTCTTCCGCACCTATCGCAGTGTTCTCGCCTACTAGTTACGACGACGTTGCGTCCATTATCGATTCTCTAAAAAAGGGCAAGCCCACTATGGTTCATTTAACCGAACTAAAAACCGAAACGGCACTTCGTATTCTAGATATGCTTTCGGGTGCGATTTACGCGTTAGACGGTGGCGTTTATGAAATTCAAAAAAATATTTTTATGTTCTCACCTTCGGGCGTTGAAGTTAAATATTAATAGTTAATAAATTATCAAAAATATTTGAAAAAATTAAACGGCTTTGGATTTTTCCAAAGCCGTTTTTTTGTGCTTTTTTAATTATCTTATCTCTAAAGCGTTATAGGTGTTGTTTAGAGAAGCAATTTTTTCTTCAAATAATTTTTGTTCTTCGCTAGTTAGCGGAAGTTCAACTATTTTGTTAAGACCGTTTGCATTAACCATACACGGAACGCCCATACACATATCCTTAGCACCGTATTCGCCGTTTAACATAGTTGACAAAGGTAAAATTGCGTTGGAATCTGACAAGATTGCCTTAACTAATTGAACGGTTGAAGCCGCGATAGCGTAGAAAGTTGCGCCTTTTGCCTTTATTACTTTTGAACCGCTTTTTACCATGCCGGTGTATATTTCAGCAAGTTTGTCGTTTAACTTATCTTCCGATTCGCCTAAAAATTTGGTGCAATATTCTTTGATGGGTAAACCACCTATCGTGCATAGACTCCAAGGTGCCATACAAGCGTCACCATGTTCGCCTAAAACGTATGAATTAACGCTTTCAGTTGCTACACCACAGTAGCTTGCAACGGCTTGCGATAATCTATTACTATCTAATAACGTACCAGTACCTATTACTTGATTTACAGGTAAGCCAGTGCATTTAATAGTAGCGTACGTCATAACGTCTACGGGGTTGCTTACTATGATATATAGTGCGTTTGGTGCGTATTTTGCAACGGTAGGCATAACCGAAGTTAGTATGTTTACGTTTACTTTTGCAAGGTCTAATCTGGTTTGGTCTGCTTTTCTTGCCATACCAAAGGTTACTATTACGATATCCGCCCCTGCAACGTCAGAATATTCTCCGCTATATATTTTTATACCAGGAACACACGCCGAGCATTGTATTAAGTCAAGTGCTTCGCCTTCTGCTTTTTCTTTATTAATATCTACCAACACTAATTCAGAGCATATTCCTTGAAGCGTTAAGGTGTATGCTATCGATGCGCCAACGTTTCCCGTTCCTAATACGGCAATTTTTCTTGATTTGCTTTGCATTATATAGTTTTCTCCTAAAATTGTAGTTGCCTTTATTTTACACTTTTTTTACTCGTTTGGCAAGCGTTTATCTCTATATTGCACTATTTTATTTATTCAAATACCTGCTAGCCTTGTTTTTTATATTTTTTGCGATTTCATAAATATCCCCTGCGCCCAAAAACACCACCGTTTTATTTTTGTCTTTTTCCTTTAACAACCTTTCTTTTAGTTTGTCTTTTCCGCTGATATATTCACATGAACAACCGTTGTCGTTTAACTTTTTGCTTAAACTTTTGCCGTTAGAATAGCGGTCATATTTTTCTCGCGCAGGGTACGTTTTGTATATAATTAAATTTTTTTCATCCTTTAACACTCTTATAAAATCGCTGAGTAAATTTTTAGTTCTACTAAACGTGTGGGGCTGAAACACCACCGTTCTATTCTTTGAAAAAATCTTTAAAGTTTGTTTTATCTCGCTTGGGTGGTGGGCATAATCGGCAAAAAACTCACAACTAAAAAATTTGCCTAAATACTCGTTTCGCCTTTCTACCGAATTAAAATTTTTTAACGCGCTTTTTATCACGGAAAACGAAACGCCTAAAAAGTCGGCAACAACAACGCTTGCTAGCGCGTTATATACGTTATGTTTTCCCTTTACCGATAGGGTGGTTTTACCAAGCAACACGCCTTGCTTATATACGCTAAAAGTATATCGTTCGCCCTTTTTAGATAAGTTTTTTGCGGTATAATCGGCGGGCTTATTTATACCAAAAGTTATAATTTTTTCACACGAAAGTTTGCTACACCTTTCGTCGTCAGCGTTTATTACTGCAAGGCTATTTTTTATAAAACTATTAAAAGCGAAAAGTAAGTTGCTTTCCGTCTTAAAACTGTCCATATGATCGTTATCAATGTTTAAAACGACTGCAACGCTTGGCTTTGTTTGTAAAAAATTGTTGCGATATTCACACGCTTCAAAAACGCAATAGTCTTTTTTACCGACAACTAAATTTTTACCTTTATAAAGCCCGCCTATAAATGCAGTTGGGAACAATTGTGCATTTGTTAATATCTCGGTTATCATAGCGGTTGTTGTAGTTTTTCCGTGACTACCCGAAACACCTATCGAACGTGTATGTTCGCCAACGATTTTGCCGAGAAGTTGGGCGCGAGTTAATAACCGCTTACCACTTTTCTTTGCCTGTAATAATTCTTCGTTCGCCTCGTTTATCGCAGAAGTATAACACACGTAATTCGCGCCGTTTACGTTATCTTTTTTATGAGCGTAATAAATTTTTGCGCCTAAATCTTTTAGCCGTTCAGTAAGATTAGTCTTGTTTTCATCACTACCTGAAACGGTTTTTTTAAGGCTTAACATATACTCCGCAAGCGCCGAAACACCTATTCCGCCGACTCCTATAAAATGAATTTTATCTATTTCTTTAATAAAGTTATCCCTTTCCATATTACTAATATATGAAAAACGCTATTTTTTGGCTATTTTTTTGCGTTTTTTAGCGTTTTTTTTGAAAAAAGTATTGAAATGAGTAAATTTATGTGCTAAAATGATTGTAATATTTGATTAAGGATGGTATTTACAAAATGCAGATTTCTGACGTTAGAGTTCGTATCGTTAAAAAAGACGATAGCAAACTTAAAGCAGTGGCTTCGGTTACTTTTGACGATTGCTTTGTAGTTCACGACATCAAGGTTATTGAAGGCAACGAAGGTTACTTTATCGCTATGCCTAGCAGAAAAACCAACGACGGCGAATATAAAGATATCGCTCACCCCATTAAACCCGAAACCAGAGAAGAACTTATTAAAATTATTCTCTCCGCTTTCGAACTAGAAAAGGCTAAACCTCAAGAATAATTTTTAATCACTCTTAAACGCAGAAACTTTTTAATTTATCGTAAATTTCATTTGCGATAAATTTTCTTGTTCTTAATTTCGATATTTATACTCCCCTTTAGCCCCTTTGGCTAAAGGGTTTTTTATTTTTTATAATTTTTGTTTTTCTCTTGACAATATTTGGTTGATAGTGTATTATTGTATTAGTAAAGTAATACAGCGGAGATAAAAAGGGTGGATTTTAATAGCGGAAAACCGATTTATTTGCAAATCGCAGATTATATTAAAGCTCAAATTATGTCGGGTGAATACGGCGCGGGTGAAAAGATACCGTCCGTTAGAGAGTTGTCTATGATTCTACAAGTTAATCCCAACACCGTCTGTAAGGCGTTAGTGCAGTTGGAAGACGAAGGGCTTATTGTCACCGAGCGCACCAACGGAAAGTTCGTTACCACTAGCGACGTTATTTTACAAAAAGAAAAAGAAAAAAAGATACGGCGTATAACGGAGTGTTTTGTAGAACAACTTGAAAGTATAGGTGTAAAAAAGCAGGATATAGAAAACGTGCTAATAAGTTATTTAAAGGAGATTAAATAATGGATATATTAAAGATAGAGAATTTAAGCAAGTCTTTTGGGAATAATAAGGTTCTAGACGGCGTTACCTTTTCGGTTAAACCTGGGGAAATAGTTGGGCTTTTGGGCAAAAACGGGAGTGGAAAAACAACCGTGTTAAAAATTATCAACGACCTTTTGACGATTGACAAAGGCGAAGTTACGGTTATGGGCGAAAAAATTAGTGAAAAAACTAAGGCTGTCGTTTCATTTTTGCCCGAAAGAACTTATTTAGAGCCGAATATAACCGTTAATCAAGCAATTGATTATTTTGCCGAATTTTACGCAGACTTTGACAAACAAAAAGCGTATAATATGCTTGAAGATTTAGAACTTTTACCCTCGATGAAACTAAACAAGATGAGCAAGGGCATGAAAGAAAAGGTTCAGTTGGTTTTGGTTATGAGCCGAAACGCAAAACTTTATATTCTTGACGAACCGCTTGGCGGTGTAGACCCCGCGACTAGAGAGCATATTCTTCAAACCATTCTTAAATCGTTTGGAGAAGGCAACAGTTTAATAATTACAACCCACATGATTGCGGACGTTGAAAACATTTTAGATAGGGCTATCTTTATAGATAAAGGTAAAATTGTTTTAGACGAGTTTGCCGAAACTTTAAGGGAGCGAGAAAATGCTTCTATTGACGAAATTTTTAGGAGAACGGTATAATGACTAAATTATTGCTTAAACATGATTTGAAAAAAAGTTCGAAAGTTTTAATTATTTTATATATAATAACCATAGGGCTTGCCGTGATAACGAGAATTATAAATATTTTTAGTTATTTGATGGTTTTTAACGTTTTAGGCTCGGTTTTTGCGGGGCTTACCTATTCGGCGATTGCAAACGTTTTGATTAATACTTTTACAAACATATTAAACTACGTTATCAAGTCGTTTTTCAAAGATGAAAGTTATTTAACTCACACCCTTCCGGTTAAAAAAAGTAGTCTATTAAACGCAAAATATTTATGCGCGCTTATTTTAGTTTTTTCGTCTTTTATCGTTTCGCTTGGCGCGTTTTTAATAATTCACGCAAGCGCGCCTTTCTTTGATACTTTAAACGCCTTTATCACTGCGACTATAAGTAATTTTTCGATAAGCGTTGCGTCTTTTATAATCGTGATTGCGTTACTTTTATTATCGCAAATATGCGCACTTATGACTTTTGCTTTTGCATCAATTATAAAAGGTTATTCTTATAATAATAAAAGGGCGCTTATGGGACTAGTATGGTTTTTATGTTTTTATTTTTCAGCTATAATATGTATGCTAATCGTTTTAATAATATTTTGCTTAATTACGGGATCAATAAACGAACTTTTTTCATCCGTTCCCTCTCAAACGACCTTGCTTAATATTTGCATAGTTGCAATAGTGTGCTACGTTATATTCTCTTTTTTAACATACCTTTTCAGTTTGAAAATATTTAACAAAGGAGTTAACGTTGATTAGTTTATAAAACTATATAAAAATTTAAGAGTGCAAAACTTTCCGTTTTGCACTCTTTTTTTGTTTATAATTTATTACTTTTTGTTTGTATTTACAATTTTGTTTTGTTCAACGTTTTTTTCAAGAGTCAATTCTTTTTTTAATCCCACCACGTCGTCCACGGGAACGGAAAATGCAATACCCTGCCCTTCAGTTTTCAAACCCGCAGACGAGTAAATTGCGTGCAATACAGCGTCTTTTATCTTTGATTCTACAAGTATCATTACTATCTCTTTTTCAGGGTGAATAGTAATTTTAAAAAACTTTTCCGCTTGTTGATTAGCAGTACCTCTTGCTCTAATAACCGTTCCGCCTTTAGCTCCTACCGCTTTAACAGCATCCATAACTACTTCGGAAAAACCTTCGTTTACTATGCATAATACAAGTTCGTGTTTATTCATATTTTACTCCTT
>CAJGCK010000019.1 GCA_904501795.1 uncultured Clostridia bacterium | reverse complement strand
TCGTAACCCAACTCGCTTGAAATAACCGTACCACCAGTTAAAACTGCGATATCTTCAAGCATAGCCTTTCTTCTGTCGCCAAAACCAGGCGCTTTAACAGCAACGCAGTTGAACACGCCTTTAAGTTTGTTAACTACGAGTGCTGCAAGCGCGTCACCCTCAACGTCTTCAGCAATAATAAGAAGTCGCATCCCTTGGCTTGCTATCGGCTCGATAACGGGTAAAATTTCTTGTATCGAAGAAATCTTTTTGTCGGTAATCAAAATAACGGGTGATTCTAATACCGCTTCCATTTTATCGGTGTTGGTAACCATATAAGCCGAAGCGTACCCACGGTCGAACTGCATACCTTCAACGGTAGAGAGTTCGGTTTTCATAGTTTTGCTTTCTTCTATGGTAATAACTCCGTCTTTGCCAACCTTTTCCATAGCGTCGGCAATAAGTTCACCAATTTTTTCATCCCCAGCGGAGATAGAAGCAACTTGGCAAATTCCGTTTTTATCTTCTATGGGCTTGCTTATCTTTTTTAATTGTTCAACGGCAACTGCAACCGCACCCGAAATACCTTTTTTCAAGATAACGGGGTTGGCGCCCGCCGCAACGTTTTTAAGCCCTTCATCTATCATGGCTTGAGCCAAGATGACAGCCGTGGTCGTTCCGTCGCCTGCAACGTCGTTAGTTTTGGTTGAAACTTCTTTAACGAGTTGCGCGCCCATGTTTTCAAAAGCGTCTTCAAGTTCTATTTCTTTAGCAATCGAAACACCGTCGTTAGTAATAAGCGGTGCTCCGTACTTTTTGTCTAACACAACGTTTCTACCTTTCGGTCCTAACGTGATTTTTACGGTGTTTGCAAGGATATCAACGCCTTTTTGAAGGGCTTTTCTTGCTTCTTCACCGTGCTTTAATTGTTTAGCCATAACATAATCTCCTTAAAAATTAGTCTTCTACTATTGCCAAAATATCGCTTTGGCGAATAATAGTAAAATCTTTTCCGTCTACTTTAAATTCACTGCCGGCGTATTTAGAATAAAGAATTTTATCGCCTGCTTTAACTTGCATTTGTATTTCTTTTCCGTCTATAACACCACCGGGACCTACCGCCACGATTTTAGCCATTTGTTGTTTTTCTTGGCTTGCGCTTGGCAAAATAAATCCACTCTTGGTTCTTTCTTCCGTTTCTAAGCTTTCAACCACTACTTTATCAAATAACGGTTTAACCTTCATATATACAGTCCTCCTACAAATTTGGCACTCTCGATTAATAAGTGCTAACTTTTATTATATACAACAAAACGATTTTGTCAATTAAAAAACCTACAAAACTCAAAAACTTTTTAAAATAATAAAAATGGGGTAGGGAATGAAGACGCAAATAACAATATTAATTGACAACGGCTTTCTATTTAATGTATAATGTGAAATAAGAATATATGCCTATAAATATTTGGCATTAGGAAAAAATTTAAGGAAAAAGCGAAAAGGGAGTAAATTATGGCAGAGAAAAAGCGCTTTAACATGAATAGGCCTATAAACAAACCGAAGTGGTATTTAAAGATAGTGGAGTTTGTTGCAAGTCCTTTCTATCTATTATTTTCGAAAGGTCACGTTAAAACGGCGCCCGAAGTAAAAAAACTAAAAGGTCCTTATTTAATTTTATCAACGCACGCGTCTTTTATGGATTTTCCCATGATAGTAAAGGGCATAATGCCTAAAACAACGGGTTGGGTAATGTCGGTTGAAGAATTCCGTAGGGGCGATTGGTTAATGTATGGTATCGGCGGTATTCCAAAGAGAAAATTTACGCACGATATAGTAACGGTTAAACATATGCTTAATATGTTAAAGAAAAAGAAACACATATGCACGCTTTATCCAGAAGCACGCTTTTCGTTTGCCGGTATAAAAGAAAGGTTAGACGGGGCGCTTGGTAAATTCTGTAAGGTAGCAAAAGTCCCCGTGGTAATGTGCACGGCTATGGGTAACTTTATAAACTCACCACAGTGGAGCAAACACCCTTATAGGGGTATACGCCAAGAAGCAACCTTGTCGCTTTTAATTACTCAAGAAGAAACTGAAACGCTTTCCGCCGAAGAATTGCAAGAGCGTATAGAAAAGGCGTTTGAAAGAGACGAATATAAATGGCAAGTAGAAAAAGGCTACCATACAAAATGTAAAGATCGTGCAAACGGGCTATATAAATTGCTTTACAAATGCCCCGTTTGTGGCAGAGAATTCAAGATGGAAAGCGGTGGAATTCACCTTTGGTGTAATGAATGCGGTTCTAAATGGGAAATGGACACCTTGTCACGCTTACACGGTATAAACACCGACAAAGGCTTTTCACATATTCCCGACTGGTACGTTTGGGAGCGTGAACAGGTTAGGAAAGAAGTTCAAGCAGGAACGTACCGTTTTGAAGACGACGTAAGGGTAGAAGACTATTATTCTACGCAAGTCGGTTTCGTTACCGTGGGGGATGCGCACGTTGTTCACGACGAAAACGGGTTTACCTTTAACGGCACTGTAAACGGTCAACCGTTTAGCCTAAACAAACCTTTGTCTTCTATGTATTCGGTGCACGTTGAATACGACTTCTTAAATAGGGGCGACGCGTTTGATATAGCAACGGAAGAAACTTCGTATTTTATGTTCTTAAAAACGGCTAAAAATTATTTGACCAAAATGCATTTAGCGCAAGAAGAGTTATACGACTTTCACGTTAAAGGTGTGAAAGGTTAAAATAAAAAGCTTAAAAAGGGGTTTTTATGAAAAAGTTAGTTTCCTTTATACTAGGCGTACTTTTCGTTATTACCGCAATATCTATTACGGGTTGTGGTTGTAAACACGTCTTTGGTGAGTGGGTAGAAACGACGCCTGCAACTACTACTGCAGACGGTGTTAAAGAAAGAATTTGTACTTCGTGCGGAACAAAAGAACAAGCGGTATCTAACAAAAAATACGTGCTTAGTTTATCTGTTAACAACACGGAATACGGCAGTGTATCTCAAACACCTAGCGAAATTTCGTGGGGAGAGAGCGTGACCGTTACGGCGGAAGCTAGCGACGTAGCCGTTTTCGATGCTTGGTACAAAGGGGAAGATAAGGTTTGCGAACTTACTTCGTACACCTTCACTATGCCACAAGAAAATCTTTCGCTTACCGCTAAGTTTATATATACGGCATGGCTTGGCGACACGGCGTCTTCTTTTGCCGGCGGAACGGGTACGACAACCGACCCCTATCTAATTTCAAACGGTGCGGAATTGTCATACCTTTCAAGCGTGTTGTCAGACTCTACAACCGCGTCTAATTATAAAGACAAAAACTTTGCGCTTACCGCAAATATCAACCTTGGCGGAAAAGAGTGGAAGCCGATAGGCTATTATCAAACGAGCGCAAACGCGGGTAACGAAAATTTTGTGTTCGACGGCAATTTTTACGGGCAAGGCTACACGGTAAGCAACTATAAAATTACTCAAACACAAAGGAGTTCCGACGCGTTTTTCGGTCTTTTCGGTAGGGTTGAAGGGAATATCTATAACCTTCACGTAGAGAAAGGGGTAATCAACCTTAACTTCTCACCCGTAACCACCGTTCGCGCAGGGCTTATAGTTGGTCAAATTAGAAACGGTGAAATGGTGGGCTGTTCGGCAAAAGGCTCGGCAGACGTTAAACTTAAAAACGACCACTCCGCTTTTGTTGGCGGTATGGTCGGCGCAACCCATCAATCAAATTTATACAAATGCTTCTTTGAAGGTAAAGTTTCAGGCGTTAGTGGTGTAAACGACGTTACGTCTTATAGTAACGCAGGCGTAGGTGGTCTTTTAGGCTACGGCGGAGCGTCTGACGGTCATCCATCACCCGCGTACGAAATAAAAGATTGTTACGCAGTAACTCAATCTTTACACGGCAATAGCGTTAACGGCGACACCTACGTTGGTGGTATTATGGGCTACGGATACGAGTATACAACCAACGTTATCAACTGTTACCATCTTGGTAACTCTAGTGGTAGCGCACGAAGATATCTTTACGTTGGCGGTATAGCAGGTCAAGCGTATTTAACTAAAAACTGCTACCAAAAAGGTAACGTCAACGTAAGTAGTGGCTCTAGTTCGTATGACTATGAGTTAGGCGTTGGCTCTATAAGAGGTTCTTATACGGAAAAAATTTACGTACAAGGAAGTAAATATTACGGTGGGATGGCTAAATCGGGTATAAACGAACCTTACGAAATCGCTACGTCGCTTAACGAAACTAACTTTAACGACTTCTTTATAACGACCATGGCACTTGATAGCAACGTTTGGGATTTAACAAAACTAGATTACGAAAACAAAGTGTATCCAACGCTAAAACCTATCGCACCACTTTCGTTTAGTTAAAAAAACGAATATACAACAAAAACGAATATACAACAAAAACAAAAGAACGCAATTACTTGCGTTCTTTTTTAGTTCGTTTGAAAATTTGAATTAAAATCACCGTTAAGCAGGTCACGGCTATCGCGCATGCGATTAAGACTGCGCAGTTTAGAAAGAATTCCGCCGGTAATATCTTAATAATCTCGTCTTTTTTAGGGTCGAAAATCCAGTTGTCTTTTCCGTAAAAGAAAATTTTATGAAATACAACGAATGCCCCGTTAAAATCAACTGCAACTATTATAGAAAGTGTTGCAAACAAAATTAAAACCGCTAACGCCGATATAAAAGAAACGTCTTTTTTAAACGGTTTGCAAAGGGTAATAACTCGTTTTTTGTTTAGAACTATTAAAGTAATAAACGTTGCAAAACTCACTATCAAAACTACGGAATTAAGAGTAAACAGCCATTTGCAGTCGATAAAATGCTGTTTTCCTGCTTCGGTATAAGCTAGACCACCCGTTTGAAAGGTTGTAAACGGCAAAGTTAAAAAATCAAGGACTTGATCGTAAGCCGTTTTAATAGTCTGGTAATTAAACCCGGAAGATTTTTCAATACCAAGCGTGCCTATTTGCAAGTAATAAAAGCCCCTAAAATATATAGGAAGACCTATTGCAAAAGTGATTATAAGAAAAAAAACGGCTAAACCGTAAACGGTAGATAAAATTTTATTTTTCATGAGCTAAAAGGTTTTTTTCTTATATTAACACGGCAGTGGGTAACTTGTCAAACGAAGTTTTAGCTAGTCGATTTGTCTAAACGGTCTGTACATAGCCCAGTAGAAAATCATCCATAAAGCAGAAATACCTACTAACGAATAGATAATTCTAGATACTAACGCACCAGGACCGAAGATAAACGCAACAAGGTTAAAGTCGAAAATACCAACTAATAACCAAACGAGCGCGCCGACTAAAACTAAAATAAAAGAGATAATAGTAGCAATCTTCATCGTCTCCCTCCTTGTATAAAGGATGTGAAGAACTTAAAAGAATATACGCAAAAAGCAAAAAAAGAAAAACGCTTTATAAAAAGGCGTTTTCCAAAACCAACTTATCAAAGTCGATACTCTCGATAAAATCTTCTTTTCTAAACCGCAAAACGTTGTACTTAGCGTAGTTAAAAAGATGAGTTTTAATAAGAACGGGGGTTGGGATATCAAGATTTTCACAAATCTCGCATAGATATTTAAAAAAGCAAGAATAATCCATGCTTTCAAATTTTTCTAGCATGAATTGTTTTACTATTTTATCTTTTTTCATAACTTTTGCCCAAATTCTAATCACTTACCGCACCTCTAAAATAATTGTAACACAGTGTATTGCGAAAAATCAAGCCGTTCTATTGACAAAAATAAAATAAAAGTTTACAATATAATAAGTATAGTTTATAATGGCGTAATATAATCAACCGCCAAAATAAAACGGAGAAAATAAAATGGATAAAATGAAAAATGAAATTATAAATTTACTTCAAGAAGACGCGCGTTATACCCCTATGCAAATGGCAAAAGTATTAGGTACTGATGAAAACGCGGTAAAGAGTGCAGTTAACGAACTAGAAAACGAAGGCGTTATAGTAAAGTACTCGGCAATCGTTAACAACGAAAAACTAAAGAGCGATAAAGTTCAAGCCTTTATCGAAGTTAAGGTTGCACCGCAAAAACTAAAAGGTTTTGATAGTTATGCGGAAGAAATTTATAATTTTAGTGAAGTTCAAAGTTTATACCTAATGAGCGGTGGCTTTGATTTGGCTGTTTTCGTAGAAGGTGAAAACTTAACGGCAGTCGCTCGTTTTATCGCTGAAAAGTTAAGCGTTATAGACGGGATAGTTGGCGTTCAAACGCATTTTATTTTGAAGAAATATAAAATCGAAGGGCAAGTTACAAGTATTAAAGAAGAGTCCAAAAGGCAGATTATTCAAGCATGAGAGATTTTTTAAGTGAAAGGGCGAAAAAGATTAGACCGTCCGGCATACGAAAGTTTTTCGACATGGCGTCAGAGCGAAAAGACGTCATATCTCTCGGCGTGGGCGAACCCGATTTTATAACCCCGTGGGAAATTCGAAACGCAGGAATTCAATCGGTTAAGAAAGGATACACGCAATATACTTCGAACAGTGGTTTAAAAGCGCTTAGGGAAGAAATTTCTACGTATTTAGACAATAGGTTTAACGCTAAGTTTAGTCCTGAAAATATAGTAATAACCGTTGGCGCAAGCGAGGCAATAGATATCACTTTACGTGCAATCGTAAACGAAGGGGACGAAATTTTAATTCCCGACCCTAGTTACGTTTCGTATAAACCGTGTGTGGAATTACTCGGTGGCGTTCCCGTTTGCGTTCCTTGTTCGTGGGAGAACGGGTTTAAGTTAACTAGCGAGAATTTAGAAAAGGTTATAACAGAAAAAACCAAGGCAATAATTTTCCCATATCCAAACAATCCAACGGGCGGGATAATGGAAAGAGAGTTTATTGACAAAATAGTACCCGTAATACTAAAACACGATTTACTCGTGATATCCGACGAGATTTATGCCGAACTGTCTTATGGGAAGACGCACTGTTCGGTAGCAAGCATACCCGCGCTTAAAGATAGGGTAGTGCTTATAAGCGGTTTTTCTAAGTCGTTTGCGATGACGGGTTGGAGAGTAGGGTACGTATGTGCACCCGTTGAAATTAAGCAAACGTTGCTTAAAATTCATCAATACACTACTATATGTGCGCCTATATTCGCACAATACGCTGCTCTTGCGGGCTTGCAACAGGGCGAAAAGGACGGGTTTAGTTCGGTTGTTGAAATGAAAAATCAATACGACAAGCGCCGTAAGTTTATGTATAACTCTTTTTTAGAAATGGGGCTTGATTGCTTTGAGCCGAAAGGTGCGTTTTACGTATTCCCGTCGGTAAAAAGCTTAGGCATGACGGGTGAAGAGTTTGCGTTAAAACTTTTAGAAGAAAAGAAAATTGCGGTAGTGCCCGGCAACGCGTTCGGCGAGTTTGGTGAATATCACGTCAGGGTATCTTACGCGTATTCTATGAAAAATTTAGTAGAGGCAATGGAACGTATTGCCGAATTTGTAAACGAAATAAAGAATAAGAAATAAGGCACGAGGATTAAGATGGAAAAGATTATAGTAGTTGGAGCAGGGCTTTCAGGGGCAACGATTGCCAGATTATTTGCCGAAAAGGGCGACTTCGTAACCGTTATTGATAAACGCAACACGATAGGTGGCAACGTTTATGACGAAAAGGATAAAAACGGTATATTAGTTCAACCTTACGGTCCTCATATTTTTCACACCAACGAAAAAGAAGTTTACGAGTTTTTGTCACAGTATACCGAATGGTTTAAATACGAACATAAAGTTCTTGCGTACATAAAGGGCAAATACGTGCCCGTTCCGTTCAATTTAACGTCGCTTAAAACGCTTTTTCCAGAAGACAAGGCGGAACGCATAAAAAAGGTGCTTAGCGATGAAATAGGGTACGGTAAAAAGACGCCTATACTTTCGCTTAAAAAACACGAAAAGGCGGAAATTAGGGCGTTTGCCGATTTTGTTTATAAAAACGTTTTCGAGTATTATACTAAAAAACAATGGAACTTAAAACCCGAAGAGTTAGGCGAAACGGTAATGAACAGAGTTCCCGTTTACGTTTCTAGGGAAGATAGATATTTTACAGACGAGTATCAATATCAACCGAGAGAAGGGTTTACGCATATGGTGGAAAATATTTTACGCCACCCCAACGTAACGTTAAAACTCGGGCAAGACGCTATGCAAGATATAACGCTTGCGGACGGCAAGATTTACTTAAACGGCGTGGAATTTGACGGCAAGGTTATTTACACCGGTTGCATTGACGAGCTGTTTGACTATAAATACGGCGTATTGCCCTACAGAAGTTTGAAGTTTAAGTTCAAAACTAAAAAGACTTCGTCTTATCAACCGTCTGCAGTAGTAAACTATACCACCAACAAACCGTTCACGCGTATTTCGGAGTTTACGAAGTTTACCTGCCAACCGCAAGAAAAGACGGTTATATGCAAAGAGTATTCTAAAAAGTTTAAGAAAGGCAAGAATATTCCTTATTATCCTATTCCTATTCAAAAGAATTACGACCATTACGATAAATATTTAAGCGAAGCCGTTAAATATCCAAATCTTTACTTGCTTGGTAGACTTGCAAATTATAAGTATATCAATATGGACGTGGCAGTTAAAAACGCGATAGAGTTGTTTAACAAAATTACGAACGAATAATTAAAAGTAAAACCGCCGTGGGAAAAATGCTCACGGCGGAATTTTTTGAGAGATTAAAACAACAAAACCGCTTAGCCGAATTCGGCTAAGCGGTAAATTTTTTATTCAAGAGGTTGTAGTTGCGCAAGTTTTTTGTCTTTTTTATGTTTATAAGTGTTGAATGCAAAACCTATTAGAATAAACGAATAAAAACTTAAAAACCGCCAAATCAACATCGCGGGGAAAGCAAGACCCCTAGCAATTCCAACTTGGAACAAGAAGAAGAACGAAAAGTCTGCCGCGCCCGAGTTCCCCGGTGTAGGAATAAACGATATGGCAACGTAGATAATAGAACAAAGTTGAATTATTTGTAGCCACTCCATTCCCGAAGAAACTTGCCAGTCAAAGCCGAACGCTTTAAGAGTGAAGTAGGCGATGGAGCACAACGAAAGGTGTTCTAACGCCGCGATTAAGAAGGTAGAAATAAGCGTTATCGGGCTAGATGAAATCTTTTTGATACAGTTAGAATTATGGATAACCGTTTTAAGTGTAGTATAAGTAGTTTTTTTAGGGTTACGAATAAGACGTAGTTTGCTAGCAAGGTTTATTACGAAATGCACCAAAATACTGCAAAATCTTGGCATAACAGAGAATATGATAACGGTAGCGGGTGTAACTATTGCGAGTGTTAGCCCAACGATTGCTATTGCGTTTATAAACGTCGGCATACCCGAAAGTATTTCCACTGGTAGCCCTAGAACGTTGTCTTTATATAAGATAATGCTTATAAGACTAATAATAACAAACGAAAGTTGGTTAAGGAAGTAAGCCGCAATAGGTAAGCTCGTTGCCGCGCCACTTTTAACACCGTGCTTGCTCAAATGGTAGATTTCAAAAGGTTGCCCGCCTACTGCAAGAGGGGTTACGTAGTTGTAATAATGCCCTAAAATACCCGTTTCCAAACACGTTTTGAAGTGCCATTTTCCCGTTGTGTTTTTACACATAATAGAAAGTTTTAGCCCCTTAAAAACGTAGCAAAGCACCAAACATAACAACGCTAAGGCAAGAAAATACCAGCTGTTTTTTAAGATGTGCGATAATTCTTCCCACGAGGGAAACGGCTCCGGATTATTAAAGAAATCTTGGTAAGCGGTAATAAGTAAAACGGCAACTACTAGAACTATAAACAAAACGGCACAAACGTTTTTAAAAGTTCTTTGCCTTTTCGAGATAGTTTTATCGTCGTTAAACCCTAATATTTTGCGCATTTTAAGTTGTTTACCGCGCGTTTTTTTCTTTTTTTCTTTTTTTACCTTGTCTTCCGTAGGTGGATTTTCAATAGCATCATTAGGCACTTCTACAATTACAGGCTCTTGAGTATCGCTATCTACTTCTATTCTATTGATGATAGGTAAGTCTTTTTCCTTGTTATCCATAGATTTAAACATTATACAAGAATAAATATAGTTTGTCAACTGAAATTGTAGTTTCGCCTTAAAAACGGCTTGACAACTCGGTAAGGAAAGTTTAGAATATAATAGTAAACTCGCCTTAATTTTAGGCAAAACTTATCGTTAATTATAATATGCGGTAATTAATTAAATGGTTTCTTTAAGGAGTGAATATGCAAATATACGAAGAATTAGTTGAAAGAGGTCTTATCAAACAGGTAACCGACGAACAACAAATTAAAGATCTTATAAATAACGGGGGCGCAAGATTTTACATAGGTTTTGACCCGACTGCCGATTCTTTGCACGTTGGTCACTTTATGGCACTTTGTTTAATGAAGCGTTTGCAAATGGCAGGCAACAAGCCGGTAGTATTAATCGGCGGTGGCACCGCTCACGTTGGCGACCCTTCGGGTAGAACGGATATGCGCTCTATGATGACGAAAGAAACCATAGACCACAACTCTGACTGTTTCCGTAAACAAATGGAAAAATTTATTGAATTTGGCGAAGATAAGGCGATAATGGTCAACAATGCAGACTGGTTGCTCTCTCTTAACTACGTTGAACTTTTGCGTGAAGTAGGCGCGTGCTTTTCGGTAAACAATATGCTTCGTGCAGAGTGCTATAAACAACGTATGGAAAAGGGGCTATCTTTCTTAGAATTCAACTATATGATAATGCAATCGTACGATTTTTACTATTTAAGCGAAAAATACGGTTGTAATATGCAGTTTGGTGGCGACGATCAGTGGAGTAATATGCTTGGCGGAACCGAACTTATAAGAAGAAAAACGGGTAAAGACGCGTATGCTATGACTATTACCTTGCTTTTAAACAGCGAAGGAAAAAAGATGGGGAAAACGGCGAAAGGCGCAGTTTGGCTAGACCCCAACAAAACCACTCCTTTCGAGTTTTATCAATACTGGCGTAACGTTGACGACGCCGACGTTATGAAATGCATTAAAATGCTTACCTTTATTCCGCTTGACGAGATTAAAGAAATGGAAGGCTGGGACGATAGCCGAATAAATGAAAAGAAACAAATTCTTGCATATCAATTAACCGAACTCGTTCACGGCAAAGAAGAAGCCGACCGTGCGGTAGAGCTTGCAAAGGCGCTTTTCTCTGGCGAAGGCGATTTTACCAACGCACCTACGACCACTTTTGTTGAAGCTGATTTTATTGACGGCAAAATTTTTGTAACCGAGCTTTTAACCAAGTGTAAACTAACCACGTCTAAGGGCGAAGCAAGAAGACTTATCCAACAAGGCGGTGTTACTATCGATGGAGAAAAGGTTACCGACTTTAACTTGCAAATAGAGAAAGAACGCTTTATAGACGGCGTTAAAATCAAAAAAGGCAAAAAAATCTTCCATAAAGCAATAATATAAAGACAAAAATAAAACGGCAAAAAAACAATAAAAAAGCGGTGCAAATAAGCACCGCTTTTCCTTTTAGTTATTAATCTCTACCTTAATTTTAGCCGTTTCTTCCGCCGATATTCTAATCGAAACGTCGTATATTCCCGTTGCCTTAATATTGCCGTCTAAAACAATCTTTTTCTTATCGATATTAAAGCCAAGTTCACTTAATTTATCGGCAATTTCTTTATTTGTAACCGAGCCGAAAAACTTACCGTTTTCGCCCGTTTTAACGGTGATTTTAACCGTTTTTCCATCTAATTTTTCGCGTAATTCTTTGTTTTGTTTAAGAAGTTCTTGTTTGTGGAACGCTTGCGCTTCTTTTTTATTTTTATTGTCGTTAAGCGCCCGAGCGTCAGCTTCTTTTGCAAGACCGTTTTTAATCAAAAAATTCCTTGCAAACCCGTCTTTTGCTTCAATAATATCACCGGCTTTTCCCGAGCCTTTAACGTCTTTAATCAAAACTACTTTCATAGTAAACTCCTAATCACTTTTTATTTATTGTACAATAGTAAATAAAAAAAGTCAAAGATAATCGAATATTTTTTCTCAATAACGGGCAAGATAAAAACAAAGGAGTGAGATATGAAAAAGAATTTATCTATATTTTGCGACGTTAGGGGCTGTACCTATAACGAAAACGGGCAAAACTGCAAGTTAGAGTGCATTAAGGTAACCTGTGGAAAGGGTGCTTCTTGTACGTGTTGCTCGGACTATTGCGAAAAACAATAAAAAATATTGAAAGGCTGTTCAAATCGAACAGCCTTTCAATATTTCATATATTATTCGGAAATTACACCTAAAAAAATTCAAAGAAGAAAATCTTTTTTACAATTAAATTATATCATTTTTTCTTCTTTTGTCAATAGGCAACTTAAAAATATTTAAAAAAAGGGCTAATTTATAGTAAAAAACTAACAAAAAACATCAAAAAACCGACTAAAAATCGATAGAAAATAAAAATTTTTTAGGGGTTTTATATAAAGTTGACAAAGCTGTTTATTTATATTATAATAAATAAATTGAAAAGATATAAGCGGGAGTATGCCCGAAAAAAACGGAGGACCTATTATGGCTGAAGAAGTAATACTTACTAAAGAAGGGAAAAAAGAACTTGAAAAAAGATTAGAATACTTAAAGGTAACCAAACGTGCCGAAATTACTGAAAGAATTAAAACGGCAAGAGAATTTGGCGACCTTTCTGAAAACGCCGAATACGACGCAGCGAAGAACGAGCAAGCGATGATTGAAGGCGAAATTTTAGAAATTGAAAACAAACTTAAATTTGCGGTTATAATTAAAGACACTGCAAAGAAAGGTACGGTTTCGCTAGGTAGCAAAGTAGATTTTGAAGATGCAGACGGCAATCAATACACCTACGAAATAGTTGGTACTACCGAAGCAGACGTAGATTTTGGCAGAATTTCAAACGAATCGCCCATCGGCAACGCACTTTTAGGCAAAAAGGCAAACGAAAAAGTTATGGTGGTTGCCCCCGCCGGTGCTTATGAAATTACCATAAAGAAAGTTTACTAAGGAAAAGGAAAAATGGATTTACAGCAAAACAACAACGTAACTGAAGAATTAGACTTAAACGAAATACTAAGGGTAAGGCGCGCAAAACTCGATACTCTTATTGCTTCGGGAAACAATCCTTTTGAAAAGGTGCGTTACGACCGTACGGCGTATAGTCAAGACATAAAAGACGAATACGAAAAGTATGAAAACGCCGAAGTTGGTGTTGCGGGTAGACTTATCTCTAAGCGTATAATGGGCAAGGCTTCTTTTGCCGTAATACTAGACGGAAAGGGGACTATCCAGTCGTACTTATCGATAAACGATTTAGGTGACGACTATTTGGCGTTTAAAGATTACGATATCGGCGATATAGTAGGCATAACGGGGTTCGTGTTCAAGACTCGTACGGGTGAAATTTCTATTCACGCAAAAAAGATAGAGTTGCTTTCTAAATCGCTTTTGCCGTTGCCTGAAAAATTCCACGGCTTAAAAGACGAAGATATGCGTTATCGTCAACGTGAAGTAGATTTGATTGCAAACCCTGAAGTTAAGCGCACGTTTATAATGCGTTCAAAAATACTTTCGGCAATAAGAAATTATTTAGACAACGTAGGCTACGTAGAAGTAGATACCCCCGTTTTGCAACCGCTTGAAATAGGCGCTTCGGCAAGACCTTTCAAAACGCACCACAACGCGCTTGGAATAGACATGTTTTTGCGTATAGAAACCGAACTTTACTTAAAACGATTAATTGTCGGTGGCTTTGATAAAGTTTACGAAGTGGGCAGAATTTTCCGTAACGAAGGTATGGATAGGTCGCACAATCCCGAATTTACTTCAGTTGAAATGTACCAAGCGTACAGCGACTATTTCGATATGATGGACCTTATAGAGAATATGTACCGCACTATAACCGAACAGGTTTGTGGTAGCACCAAAATAACCTACCAAGGCGTTGAAATAGACATGGGTAAAAAATGGGAAAGACTAACCATGGTAGAAGCGGTTAAAAAATACGCCGGCGTTGACTACGAACAATGGGAAACGGACGAAATTGCTCGTGCGGTTGCCAAAGAAAAGGGCGTTGTTGTCCCTGAAGGCGATCAAGCGACCAAAGGTCACGTTCTAATCGCGTTTTTCGACGCTTTTGTAGAAGAACAACTTATTCAACCGACCATTATTTACGATTATCCGGTAGAAAATTCTCCACTCGCAAAGCGTAAACCCACTAATAAAGCGTTTACCGAGCGTTTTGAATACTTTATTTATGCAAGGGAAATGGGCAACGCTTTTTCGGAACTTAACGACCCGATAGACCAAAAAGAAAGGTTTATTAAGCAAGTAGAAGAAAAACGTGCGAAAGGTGGAAACGACGCTAAGGTGGACGAAGACTTTATCACCGCGTTAGAATACGGCTTGCCCCCAACGGGCGGGTTAGGTTTCGGTGTGGATAGGCTAGTTATGTTGCTTACCGATAGCGCTTCAATAAGGGACGTAATATTGTTCCCGACCATGAAACCGATAAAGAAATAAAAAAGAAACGGTAAAAGGAAGAGATGGATAACAAGATTACCAAAAAAAGAATTTCAAACTTTTTTTCATATCATTGGATAACTATGATAGTAGTGGCGCTAGTTGCAGTGCTATTATGGGATTTTGTTTATGCGTTTTTTGCCGTAGATTTAACACCTGGTCAACAGTTCAAGTATTATTTTGATTACAACGTTGTTTCCGACAACCAACGTAATCTGTACGAAAAGGTAGTTTATAGAAAGACGTTTAGTTACGACGTAATCGAAATAGATTACGAAGGCGTTGTTGAGAGTTTAGACGTTTTACCCACACGGTTTGCTCTTCACGAAGGGGACGCGATTTTTACCGAACTTAGTAGGACGGAAGACGCAATGTACGATAAAGGGACGTGTAGGGCAAACGAACTTATCGACCGTTTTTCTATTTATTCTATGGACGAACTGTTAAAGGACGCTAAAACTTACCTATATTCTTTTGTTAAAGATGAACTTCAAACTGACGGTGGTGAGCAAACGGAAGTTATGTTCGACACTAACTCGCTTTCAAGTGAAAAGATAGAAAATACCTTTTTGTCACGTATGAGCAGAGATAACAGATATCGCACTGCTGAGCAAAAGGCGGAAGGTATAGTCTTAGAAACGGAAAGAATTTATAATCTTGCAAGAGAAGTAAAAAAATTTCAATACCTATTAGAATTAGACGACACTCGTGCCGACGATGACAAACTGTTTTATACCTATCGCAAATATGAGCAAACGTATTTAACGATGGAAAACGAAGTCTTAAAAGAAGATTATAGAAAGGCTTATGAAAAGCAAAGCGTTAAGCGTTACGGGTTAAGGATAGACAAACTTGAAAACGGGCAGGAAAGAACGAAAGACTATTTTGGGTTAGGGCTAGATGGTTATGAAAACAAAGGCGCTTTAGATATAGTGCTTCTTGCCGTTAACTTTTTATCCGTTCAACCGCATCTTCAATTTGAAACGATTAGTTTCATAAACTGTATCGTCGAATTGTTTTCCGATTTATATAGCGGAATATAACTTTTGCGGAGTTAAATAAAACTAATGAAAAACCTTAAAATATACGGTGCGTTAAAAAGATTTTCAAAATTCAAACAAATAACGTTTTCGATGCCGGGGCATAAGCGTGACAAGCGTTTTAGCCCCATTTTCAAAACGCGACGATTTGACGTAACCGAACTAACCGCGCTGGAGATAGAAAAGGCTTGCGCTATGGCCGAAGCGGACGTTAGCGCAATCTACGGTGCAAGATTAACCCGATTTTTATCGGGTGGGTCTACGCTTGGCGTTTTATCAATGCTTAACTCGGTTAGACATTTAGGCAATAAAATAATCATAAATCGTTCGGCACATAAAAGCGTGTATAATGCATGCAAAATTCTTAATATAGAGCCGATAACGATAAGTGGAGTGGTTCGTTCGGGCGTGCTATACGCACCAACCTTTTCCGCCGTACAAAAGGCGATTGATGAAAACGGAAACGTTATAGGCGTACTATTGACGTATCCGGACTATTACGGCAAAACTTTTGATTTAAAAAAGATTTCGGCTTTTCTTAAAGAAAAGGATAAGAAATTTTTGATTGACGGCGCTCACGGTGCGCATCTTAAATTTTTCGGTGGTGTAAACCCCTTAGACTATGCCGACTTATGCGTTTTCGGCGCACATAAAACCTTGCCCACGTTAACGGGTGGCGCGTTCGTTTTAGCAAAAGGAGTAGATTTAGCCGAAAAGTTAAACGAGAGCGTAAATCTTTTTGCAAGCACGAGCCCGTCTTATCCTATACTTTCTTCTATAGAATACGGTGTTAAAAAGTTTAACGGGCTTAGCGATAGGGTAAAAGAAAAATACACCGACCTTTTGTCGCAACTAAAGGTTAAAATTGCTAAAATAGGTTATACTTTTATTCATAAAACCGATCCGCTTAAACTCAGTATTGACTTTGGCGGTAACGGAATAAATAGCGATACTGCGGAAAAAGTTTTAATTTCCCGCGGGATACACGTAGAGATGAACGACGGTAGATATTTACTGTTTATGTTCTCGCCGTTTACGTCGAAAAGGCAGTTTAACAAACTTTACCGCGCTTGTTATTATTTATACAAAAAAAAGCGTGGCCAAGTTGAGAACAAAAACTATTCAACACAACTACACGGTGAAAAGGTAACTGAATATTTAACCGCTATAAACGGTGACGCCGAGGTGGTTTCGCTCTCAAATTCGATAGGTAGAGTATCGGCAGATAATATAGGCGTGTTTCCGCCGTGTTATCCCGTTGTGATTGCGGGCGAGAGAATAACCGAAGATAACGTAAAACTATTAAAAGGCAACGTGTTTGGGCTTTTAGACGGCAAAGTAAAAGTGTTAAAGGAAAAATTATGAAAGGGAAATTTATAACTTTCGAAGGTTGCGAGGGCGTAGGTAAATCTACCCAAATCCGTCTCTTGCAAGCGTATATGGACGAAAGGGGAATTGAATATTATATGACTAGAGAACCGGGCGGTTCTAGTATTTCGGAGCAAATTCGCGCCGTTATTTTAGACGGGAAGAACGCTGAGATGACCGACGAGTGCGAAGCACTTTTATACTCCGCGTCGAGAGTGCAACTTTTAAGCGAAGTAATAAAACCGCGTTTAGACGCCGGCGAACTAGTTTTTTGCGACAGGTACGTTGACTCTTCGCTTGCTTATCAAGGCTACGCGCGTGGTCTTGGGGTAGAGTTTGTTGAAAGAATAAACGATTACGCTTTGCGTGAGTTTACGCCCGATTTAACGGTGTTTTTAGACTTAGACCCTAGTAAAGCGTTTATGCGTAAAGGTGGGGCGGACAAGACGGATAGATTAGAACAGTCGGGCATGAGTTTTCATGAAAAGGTGTATAAAGGTTACAAAGAATTGTCTAAAAAATACGCAAACCGCTATCTAGTGATAGACGCAAGCGGAAGCAAAATGCAAACGCACCACAAAATTATTTCGGCGCTTAAAGAAAAGGGCGTATTTTAAGGTTATGGTAGATTATAAGGGGTTATTAGTAAATACGGGCGCGTATAAAATTTTTGAAAGCGACTTTATTAAAGGGAAACTTTCGCACGCCTATTTGCTTTTACATAGCGACGGGTTGGCGTTGCAAGAATTTTTAAAAATATTTTCGGCACTAATAGTTTGTGAAAATAAAACGGCGTGTTTAGGTTGCCGTAAATGTAATCTTGTGCTATCCGGCGTTCACGCAGACGTTTTGTCCTATCCAAAGGATAAAAAGGGGCTCGTCGTTGCGGACGTTAATTCGATTATAGAAGAAAGCGTCATAAAACCGATAGAGAGCAATAAAAAAATATTTTTAATATTCGGTGCGGAGAATATGAACGCAACTTCGCAAAACAAACTACTAAAAACGCTTGAAGAACCGCCGGAGAACGTTGTAATTTTAATGGGCGCAACTTCCGATTCGCCACTTCTTCCCACGATAAAATCAAGGGTTAAAAGATTAGAGATAGGCGCGTTTTCGCAAGAGAGTTTGTATAGCGCGATTCAGGACGGCAGTTTTGATGAAGAAAGTTTAAAAAACGCGATAAATTGTTCTAACGGTACTGTAAGCGACGCGATTTTTAATTACGAGTCTAGAGATATGTCAAGCGTTTATTCTTTCGCTGTTGAAACGATAAATAGCATGCAATCGAGTAGGGACGTTTTAACTTTCGTTAGCAGTTTTTTTGCAAAGAAAATGGACGTGGACATCTTTTTGTCAGCATTGGCGGTTATATTTAGGGACATGCTCGTTGCGTTAGAAGGCAAAGAAAATTTAGTAAAAAACAAAGACGTATACAACAAAGTGAAAGATGCGAAAGGGTATACGCGTGGAGCGTTAATTAACGCGATAGAAAAAATTAACCAAGCGGAAAACCGTAAAAAGTTTAACGCAAACGGGCAAATGCTCGTCGAGTGGTTGTTCTTTCAAATTTTGGAGGGAAAATATAAATGGCAAAAATAATAGGTGTAAAATTTAGAAACTCGGCAAAAGTTTATTATTTTGCGCCCGCAAACAATAAAGATAAATACGAAGAAAAAAGTGGCGTTATAGTAGAAACTTCTAAGGGAATGGAATACGGCACGGTGGTTTTCGGAGTAAAGGAAGTTGATGATAGCGAGATAGTTCATCCGTTAAAACCGATTGTTAGAAAAGCAAGCGAAAAAGACGAAAAGAATATTGCCGAAAACGAAAAGAAAGTTCCAAAAGCGATGGAAATTGCATCGGCAAAGGTTATAGAGCATAAACTCAATATGAAAATAGTGGGTTGTGAATATTCTTTCGACGGAAAAAAACTAGTATTTTACTTTACGGCTGACGGCAGAATAGATTTTAGAGAGTTGGTAAAAGATTTAGCAACTCAGTTCCACGTTCGCATAGAACTACGCCAAATAGGAATAAGGGACGAAGCGAAGTTGCTTGGCGGAATAGCGCCTTGCGGAAGAGCGTGTTGTTGTTCAAGTTGCATGCCAGAGTTTGGTAAGGTAAGCATAAAAATGGCAAAAAATCAGGGTTTACATTTAAATCCCAGTAAAATTAGCGGTTTATGTGGAAGACTTATGTGCTGTCTAGAATACGAAAACGATTATTATGCCGAAGTTTATAAAAAGATGCCGAAAGTTGGCGGGACGGTAAAGACGCCCGAGGGTGAAGGCACGGTTGTTTCTAACGACATGTTAAAACTTATAAGCAAGGTTAAAATCGTAAAAGGTGATAGCGAAACTTATAAAGATTTCCCCGTAGATAGATTAACTTTTAAGCGTGGCAAAATAGAAGCGGAAGAAAAAGACGAAGAAAAAGAAAACTTAACGGAAATTTTAGATTAGATGTTTACAAACTAAGATTTTTGTGATATTATAAATAAAAGAAATATTTTTAGGAGGATACTCTAATGGCATATAAAATAAGTGATGCGTGCATTTCATGCGGAGCATGTGCAGACACTTGTCCTTGTGGCGCAATCAGTCAAGGCGATACTCAATACATAATTGATGCAGACGCTTGTGTGAGCTGTGGCGCTTGTGCGGCAGGTTGCCCTGTAGAGGCTATTTCAGAAGAATAAGAATAGCAAAAACGTTTAAGGCACGAGTTATCGTGCCTTAATTTTTTTAACGGGTATGGAAAGATTAGAAGATTTATTAGTTAACAACTTAAAAATTTACCAAGACGACGCTCTTTATAAATTTACGTCAGACTCGGTGTTGCTTTCTAAATTCACTTCGGTAAAAAAAGGCGACGTAGTTGCCGACTTTTGCTCGGGTAGTGGAATAGTTGGGCTTCATTTGTACGGGCTAAATAGCGAAAAGATTAAAAGCGTGCATCTTTTTGAGATGCAAAAACCTATTTACGATTTATCGGTAAAGAGCATTAAATATAACGGTTTAGAAAACGTTTTTACCGCGGTCAACACGCGCGTTCAAGACGTGGACAAGTCTTTTAACGAAAAATTCTCGCTAATAACTTGTAATCCACCGTATATGTCGGTGGACAGGGGGTTTTCAAGCGATAGCAAAACGGTAGATTTAAGCAAAAACGAAAGCGCGCTTCCACTGAACGAACTAATTCGCGCGGTTTCAAGATGCTTAAAATTCGGCGGAAGGGTAAACCTAGTTCACCGTGCCGATAGGCTTGCCGAGATAATCGTTTTAATGAAAAACGAAAATATCGAGCCTAAAAAACTTCAATTTGTTTCAGGTGGCAAAAAACCGCCCTATCTTTTGTTGATAGAAGGCGTTAAAGGCGGAAAACCCGGTATAAAAGTATTAAACGCAACGGAGAACTAACAATGCTTTATTTTGTAGCAACACCGATAGGTAATCTTAAAGATATAAGTTTTCGCGCGATAGAAGTTTTAGGCGAAGTAGATGAAATTGCGTGTGAAGACACTCGTCACTCTCTCCAACTTCTTTCGCATTACGGTATAAAAAAGCCGTTA
>CAJGCK010000018.1 GCA_904501795.1 uncultured Clostridia bacterium | reverse complement strand
TTTTTCTTTTAAGTTATCTTCAAATAAAAAGTCGTAATCAGGAATAGAATTTTTAGCCGATCGGTAACGATCGCCTTTTACCACGCTAGCAGATTTCATAACCCTTTCTCCTACTTTGGTTGGGTTAAGTTTAGCACGCAATAAAAACGTTGTCAAGTGAAAATAAAAAAATCCGCAACAAATTTTTTGTGCGGATTTTCTACTATATTTAAGCGGGTGTCCAACCCATTTTTTGACCCGATAAAATATGGATATGTAAGTGGAAAACCGTTTGGCCCGCGTCGTCGCCCTGATTTATTACTAAGCGATATCCGTTTTCTAAGCCTAACTCTTTTTCGAGCGTAGGTATCTTTTTTAAGCAACGCGAAACCAAAACGGCGTCGTCTTCACTCATTTCCGCAAGTAATTTGAAGTGGCGTTTTGGAATACACAAAAAATGATTTTTAGCCTTAGGGTCTATATCTTTTATTATTATCATATCGGCGTCTTCATACATTTTGGTTGCGGGTATTTCCCCTGCAATTATTTTGCAAAACAAACAATCTTTCATTTTTCTCTCCTTAATAAAACGATTATTATTTTTTTATTCACATAATGCGCCGTCTTCAAACGGCTTTATTATTTTTACATTCACCACGTCGCTACTTGGTTTTTCTTTTAAATACACCCGTAAATAGTTTTCGGTATAACCTTGATAATATCCGTTTTTACTCTCTTCTATTATCGCGGTTAACGTTTTACCTTTCATCTTTTCTACGAAAGCAAGTTTTAGTTTTGATTTAAGTGAAAGCAACCTATTTAATCGGTCTTTCTTTACCGCGCCGTTTAAATCTTGCATTTTATAAGCCGGTGTGCCTTCCCTTGCGCTAAACGCAAAAGGATGTATATCGCTAAACTCAACCTTTTTTATTAAATCAAGCGTTTCGTTAAAGTCTTGGTCAGTTTCCGTAGGAAAACCCGCAATAACGTCAGTAGTGATACCCGCAAGCGAAAAATATTTGCGAATTAATTTTACCTTTTCTAGATATTCTTCGGCGGTGTAGTGCCTATTCATTTTTTTAAGCACGGCATTAGAGCCTGATTGCAAAGACAAATGAAAATGCGGTGCAAAATTTTTTAGTTTAGATAACGCCGTCAACAACCTTTCGTCTATAACGTTTACCTCGAGCGAGCCCAAACGTATCCTAGTATCTTCGTCTTTTAATCGTTCTATTAGCCCTGCCAAGTCTACTCCGTTAAAGTTGTAGGCGGATAGATTGATGCCGTTTATAACCGTTTCAAGCGGTTTAACGGCACGAATTTCGTTTATTATCGATTGTGGGTTGCGACTGCGACTTCTACCGCGCAAATGCGGAATTATACAATAAGTACAGAAGTTATTGCAACCGTCTTGCACCTTAACGTAGGTACGCTTGCGCAAAGATTTGACGGGTAGCAATTCTTCAAAATCTTTTTCGGGCGGGAACAAATAACTGCCCGATTTTTCTAGTACGTCAAGAATTTTCTGTTTACCAAACGCGCCGTTTATTATCCAAGCGTTCTTTTCTTTAAACGATTTTGGGTTTTTTTGGACTGCACAACCTGTGTATATTATGCGTGCGCTAGGCGACAGTTTGCGAATTCTTGCATACGTTTGACGAGATTTCTTTTCCGCCTCACCCGTTACCGCGCAAGTATTTACGATATATAAATCGGCTTTTTCTAACTTGTCGGTTACCTGATAGCCTAAATCGGTTAGACCCGAAATTAACGAATCGCTCTCACACTCGTTGACTTTGCAACCCAAAGTGAATACTACTGCTTTCATTTGTTTTCCATTACCAAAGCCGACCACTCGCCTTTGATTTTTTGTTCTATAAAATTAAAGCCTGCTTTAAGGTAGGCGTCTTTCACCTTTTCTATCCTATCCGCCAAAATTCCGCTTAAAATAATCTTGCCGTTTGGATATAAGTTTTTAGATATGTACGGCGCGAAAGCAATAAGAACTTCCGCCATAATATTGCAAACTATTACGTCGCCTTTTATGCTCTCGTCGTCTAATAAGTTTTTTAACACTACTTTAACTTTTGCATCTTCTAGGCCGTTTAGTTTAAGATTGTGTTCGGTGGCGGTTATCGCACACTCGTCGATATCCGTCATAACCACTTCTTTAGCGCCGAGTTTTAGGGCGGTTATGCCCAAAATTCCACTGCCACAACCAACGTCTATAACTACCGCGTCTTTTGAAACGTATTTGTTTAAATACTCCACGCACATAGACGTTGTTTCGTGTTCGCCCGTACCGAACGCCATATTAGAGTCAAGCAATACTTTAATTTCGTCACTTTTAGCGGTATAGTCTATCCATTCGGGCACTATTACGGTTTTATCTATCTTGATAGGGCGAAAATGCTCTTTCCACACCTCGTGCCAAGCGTCACCGTCTATTTTACGTTTATGCGTTTCTAAACTACCCAAGTCTAAACGGCTATTTTCTTTTAGGTCTATCAAGCGTTTTTCTATCTCTTTAACCTTTTCTTCCGCGCTATCTAGCGGAAAATACCCTTTGACTATAACGCGTTTATCGGCGTTAAAAACGCTTTCGTCAGCATAGTCCCAACTCTTGCCTTCACGGGCAAGTTGGACAACGTCTTCCACGTCGAAAATCGCTACACCGTCTTGAGTGTAGTTCCATAATAAATCGCTTATGATTTCCGAGCCTATATGCGTTGTATAAACGGTTAATTCTAAATAATTTTCCATAACGAATTAATACGGATTTTTTCCGTACATTGTTTCTATATTATCTTTATACTGTTTCATTTGCGGGTTTTGTTTTATATCAATATCCGCGTAAAGTTGTTCTATTTTTCCTTTTTGCGAGCGCGATAGTTTGGTGGGAACTTCTACCGTTACCACTATATAGAGATCGCCCGTTCCACGAGAAGATTTTATACCCTTACCCCTAACGAAAAATACTTTTCCGCTTTGAGTTCCTTCGGGTACGGTAAATTCCATAGTCTCGTCAATGAGTGGAACTTGCACCTTGCCACCGAGCGTTGCCGTTAGAAAACTAATAGGCAAATCAACGTAAAGGTCAAAATTTTTGCGACGGAAAATCTTGCTGGGCTCTACTTTCATTACTACTATAAGGTCGCCCGGCGCTCCGCCGTTTTTACTCGCTTCGCCGTAGCCGAGTTTTCGAATATAACTGCCCGTGTCTGCGCCTGCGGGTATATCTAAAGTTAGTTTTGTGGTGCGTTTTACAAAGCCTTTACCTTTACAACTATCGCAAGGCTCTATTATTTTCTTGCCCGTTCCCCTACATTCTTCACAAGGACGAACGGATACCGAACGAAAAAATCCCCCGCCCGAAGTATATTGCACTTGACCCGTTCCACCACAGCGTTCACAAGTTTTGTACGCCGTACCACCTTTTGCACCCGTACTCTTACAGTCGGTGCAAGGCTCGTTTCTTGAATATACTACTTCACGACGACAGCCTTTTGCAGCGTCTAAAAAACTTAAAGAAAGTTCTATCGTAACGTCTTCACCCTTAGTCTTGGTTTGGGCACGAGTTCTTCCGCTAAAACCACCGAATATGTCTGAAAATATGTCTTCAAAGCCACCGAAACCCGCTCCGTTAAAACCGCTAGCGCCACCGCCAAAGCCACCCATGTTTCCGTTGGGGTCGCCAAAAGTGTCGTAGTTTTTACGTTTCTTTTCATCAGACAATACTTCGTGCGCTTCGTTTATCTCTTTAAACTTTTCGGCGCAAGCCTTGTCGTTTGGATGAAGGTCGGGATGGTATTTTTTTACCAGCGTTCTGTATGCTTTTTTAATTTCATCTTGAGTTGCGTTCTTAGACACACCAAGAGTTTCGTAATAATCTTTTGCCATAAAATACCTTATATTTAGCGCAAACTGAAAGACAGATTTTGTCTTTCAGTTTACAGTTTTATTTTTAAATTCAATTTTTAGCCTTGGTGGAATTCCGTATCGTTAGGCGCTCCGCCGTTATCTCCGTTGCCGTTTTGCGCGTTTTGTTGGTATATCTTTGCAAATATGCCTTGCGACGCTTCGGATAGTCTTTCGGTTGCGCTTACTATTTTATCGTTATCGTTAGATTCAAGGTCGGCTTTTGCGGTCTTTAATTCTTCTTCAAGTTTAGCCTTGTCTTCATCGGTAAGCTTGTCTTGAAGTTCTTTCATCGATTTTTCAATAGTGAAAATTAGACCGTCAAGTTTATTGTGGTTTTCTACCACTTCTTTTCTCTTTTTATCTTCTTCTTCGTATTGTTTTGCTTCATTTACGGCTTTGTCGATATCAGCATCGGAAAGGTTGGTTGAAGAAGTAATGGTAATGTTTTGTGATTTGCCCGTGCCTAAATCTTTTGCCGAAACGTTTACTATACCGTTAGCGTCTATATCGAAGGTTACTTCAATTTGCGGTACGCCACGCGGCGCGGGTGCTATTCCTACTAAGTCGAAGTTGCCAAGCGTTTTGTTGTCCTTAGCAAATTCCCTTTCGCCTTGTAAAATGTGAATTGATACTTGGGTTTGGTTATCAGCCGCGGTTGAAAATACTTGCGATTTCTTTACCGGAATAGTGGTGTTTCTTTCAATAAGTTTTGTGCATACGCCACCGAGCGTTTCTATACCAAGTGACAACGGGGTTACGTCTAAAAGCAACACGTCTTTAACTTCGCCCGATAATACACCGCCTTGAATTGCAGCGCCGATTGCAACGCATTCATCGGGGTTAATGCCTTTGAAAGGCTCTTTCCCGGTTACCTTTCTTACTTCATCGATAACCGCGGGTATTCTGGTTGAACCACCGACTAAAATAACTTTATCTACGTCCGAATAAGAAAGACCTGCGTCCTTCATCGCGTTTTGCATAGGAACTACGGTTGCTTGAACCAAGTCTGCGGTAAGCGCATCGAATTTTTGTTTGGTTATGTCTACGTCTAAGTGTTTCGGGCCGGTTGCGTCCGCCGTAATAAACGGTAGATTTACGTTGGTTTTGCTCATGCCTGAAAGTTCGATTTTTGCCTTTTCAGCCGCTTCTTTAAGACGTTGCATTGCTAACTTGTCGCTCGATAAGTCTATGCCTTCTTTTGCTTTGAATTCGCCAACGAGATAGTCTATAACTCGTTTATCAAAGTCGTCACCACCGAGCATGTTGTTGCCTTGGGTTGCTAATACTTCGAAAACGCCGTCACCTATTTCCATTATCGACACGTCGAAAGTACCACCGCCAAGGTCGTATATGATTACTTTTTGGGTTTTACCTTCTTTATCTAACCCATAAGATAACGCTGCTGCGGTAGGTTCGTTGATTATACGAAGAACGTTTAGTCCTGCTATCTTACCCGCGTCTTTAGTCGCTTGACGTTGACTGTCTGAAAAATATGCGGGAACGGTTATAACCGCGTCGGTTACCGTGCCACCTAAATATGCTTCGGCGTCTTTTTTAAGTTTGGTTAAAATCATAGCCGAAATTTCTTGCGGTGTGTATCCTTTTCCGTCGATATCTACTTTGTAGTTAGAGCCCATGTGCCTTTTAATAGACGCTACGGTCCTATCAGCGTTTGATACGGCTTGTCTTTTCGCTACTTGTCCAACTAGTCTTTCGCCGTCTTTTTGAAAGCCTACTATCGACGGGGTGGTTCTTCCGCCTTCGGCGTTGGCTATTACTACCGGTTCACCGTTTTCCATAACGGCTACGCACGAGTTTGTTGTTCCTAAATCAATTCCTATTGTTTTCATATATATTCTCCTTATTTTTCGTTATTTAACTACGCTTACTTTAGCGTATCTTATTATCTTGTCTTTAATTTTATAGCCCTTTTGAAATACTTGCTTAACGGTTTCACTTTCGTCGTTTTCACTCGCTTCTACTTGCATTACCGCTTCGGCTATTTGTGGATTAAACTTCTCTCCAACCGGATTAATCTCTTCCACTTCCATTTGCGACAAAACGTCGTTAAACTTACGTCTTAATAACACTAAACCTTCGGCCGTTTTTTCGTCTAGTCCCATCGATATCGCGGTGTCTAAATTATCGCCTATCGGCAATATCTTTAACAACACGTCTGCCTTCCCTTCAAAAAATGCTTCTTGCCAAAGTTTTACGTTACGCTTCTTATAATTATCGAACTCGGCAACGTTGCGCATCCATTTGTCTTTATAGTCGTTGGCTAGCGCCGTTGCTTTTTCTAGTTGTTCAGTCAAGTTTTCTTCCGTTTGTTGCGCTTCTTGTTCGGGCGCCGTGGTCTCTTTATTTTCTTCCATTTTTCACTCACCTACTTTTTGTTCTTTAACACGTCTTCTAATATCTTGCCTACGCCTTCTAAAACGGATACTACCTTTTGATAGTCCATTCTAACCGGACCTATTACTCCGTACGTACCAAGTTTAACTCCGCTCGCCGAATAGGTTGCCGTTACCATCGAACAGTCTAACGGCATCTCTCCGTTTTCTTCCCCGCCGATTTTTATGTTTATCTCTATATTGTCGCTATTATCGGCCAAAAGACTTGCAATCTTTTCTCTACTTGACACAACTGATAAAAAGTTTTTCATCTTCTCAGTGTCGCTATACTCGGGGTGCTTCATTATATTGCTTTCCCCTTCCATAATAACTTCGGGCTTAACGTTGTTGATATACTCTTCAATCGCGTTCATAACGCTTTCAAATATCTCTCTATACCCCTTAAACTCTTCACTAACAGTCTGTTCGAGTTTGATTATTTGGGCGAAGTCTTTACCCGTTAGCATTTGCGACAACATATTGCGTGCTTCGGTTATCTGCTTGTCCGTCATGTTATCGGGAATATCTATATATTTATCCTTTATAAGCGTGTTCTCAGTTAATATCAATAGCAACGCTTGGTTGGGCTTTAATCTAAACAAATCAATCTTTACTATCGTATCACTTTCACTTGGCGATGCATACCCAACCGACGTGTATTCCGTTAGTTCACTTATTACCTTTACTGCGTTTTGAACTACCGTTTCTAAATTGTCGGTATGTTCTGCAAACGAGTTTTTTATAAACCCTAACTCTTTATTAGTTAGTTTTCCCTTTTCCATAAGTTGACTTACGTATACCTTATACGCTTCTACCGACGGAACTCGCCCGCTCGACGTGTGCGGTTGCGATAAATACCCCAACTCTTCTAGTTGCGCAAGTTCGCTTCTTACCGTCGCAGAACTTATATCGGTTAAATATTTTTCAGTTATACTTTTGCTTGATACGGGTTGCGCGGTGTTTATATAATCGTCTACAACCAACTGCAAAATCTTCTTTTTCCTATCGGATAACTTCATCCTTTACCTCTTGGCAAATCAACCTTTGGTTTGTTAGCACTTGAATAGTTTAAGTGCTAACTTTTAAGTTTATTGTACACTTATTATACGCAATTGTCAAGGGTTTTACGACTTAATTTTTTATTTTTTTGCAATTTTATTTTTACCCTATACAAAGTAATAAAAAACGCGTGAAAAACAGTAGTTTTCACGCGTTTAATAATTATATAATGTTATGAAAAAAAGATGATTTTATCGCTAGAGATCAGTCTTTCTTTACCAAAACTTTTTTCAATTTTGCAAACCTGGGCAAGCCGTCTTCTTTCAACATATCGCATTCGCCTTGGATTAGCGGTAGAGCGTATTTAATGAATTCTTCGCTAATACCCGTGCCGTTGTTCGTTATCCATTCGAGCGGGACGGTTTTTTCGGTGTTAGCGGCAAGTTCTAAGGGAAGAAGTTTGTATTCGCACTTGTATGTTGATTCGCCTTCGACTCTTGCATAGCAAACCATTTTATCAGTTTCGCCTGCAACGGCAGATTTAACCGCTTGTCTACCTGCGCCGAAAGTTTCTTCTATATCCGTTTTAGAAGCGCAGTGTGCGGCGCAACGTTGCATTAACGATAATTCTATAGGTCTTACTTTCACGCCGGTTGCTTCCTTAACTATACCAGCGAGTGTTGATGCAACACCACCCAATTGCGCGTGACCAAAACTGTCCCTTGCACCCGCTTTACCAAGTGCTTCACAAATAAGCGTGCCGTTTTTGTCTTTAATACCTTCGGATACTACGGCGATACATTTATTGTTGTTTTTTGCGCAAACGTCTTTTACGTCCGCAATAAATTTATCTACGTCAAAAGCAACTTCGGGAAGATAAATAAGGTCTGCGCCTAAGCCTTTGTAGTTTGCAAGTGACGCAGAAGCGGTTAACCAACCTGCATTTCTACCCATAACTTCTACTACGCAAATTAAGCCCGTATCGTACACCTTAGCATCTAAATTGATTTCCATAATAGTGGTTGCTATATATTTTGCGGCAGACGCAAAGCCCGGGCAGTGATCGGTGCCGAACAAGTCGTTATCGATAGTTTTGGGAACGCCTATAACGTTCATTTCGTAGCCCGATTTTGCCATGTATTTACTGATTTTATTACAAGTATCCATACTATCGTTTCCGCCGTTATAGAAGAAATAACGTACGTTGTATTTTTTGAATACTTCTAACAATCTTTTATAATCGGTGTCGTCTACCGAAGCATCTTTTAATTTGTATCTAACCGAGCCGAGTGCCGACGACGGAGTGTTTTTAAGAAGTTCTAATTCTTTTACGTCTTCTTTCGAAATATCGAAAAATTCTTCGTTCAATATTCCCCTTATTCCGTGTGCAGCGCCGTAAACTGCGGTGATTTCAGGCGTTTGTAATCCTTCTAAGAAAACCCCCGCGGCACTTGCGTTAATAACTGAAGTGGGACCGCCCGATTGCGCGAACATTAACGCGCCTTTTAATCCTTTCATATCTTTTCTCCTTATATATGTAAAAAATTTTTAAACTAATTTTATTCTATAAACTTAGAACGTGAGCCACGTTGTATAGTTCTTTATCAAAAGTTTTCTTTGCTTTGGCAACTTCTTCAAACGAAACGGTGATTACTTTATTGTCTTTGATACCGATTGCACAACTATCCGCGTCGTTCTTTAAAAGGTCAACGGCTTTCGAGCCAAACCTTGCGGCAAGCACACGGTCGAACATTGTGGGCGAGCCACCGCGTTGGATATAACCAAAGTTGGTTACTTTAACGTTTATTCCGCTCTTTTCGGTAACATATTTTGCAATCTCGTCCCTTTTACCAGCACCTTCTGCAAGGATTATCATATTTGAAGTTTTGCCACGAAGATAACTCTTCTTTATAGATGAAGCAATTTTATCTAAATCATATTCTATTTCTGGAACGAGAACGTATTCCGCACCGCCTGCAACACCTGCGTATAACGCTATGTCGCCACAACTTCTACCCATAACTTCAAGCAACGAAACTCTATCGTGCGAGTGCATAGTGTCTCTTAGATTGTTGATTGCACCGATAACGGTATTAACTGCGGTATCAAAACCAACGGTAAAATCGGTGTACGCAAGATCGTTGTCTATCGTACCAGGTATACCCATAATTTTTATATTAAAGTTGTTAGAAAGGTCTTTTGCACCACGGAAAGTACCGTCACCACCGATTACCACTAGTCCGTCAATGCCGTAAGCGGATAAAGCGTCAGCGGCAAGTCGTTGAACTTCAATATCCTTAAAATCAGGACAACGAGCGGTTTTTAAAAAAGTTCCGCCTTTGTGTATTATGTCAGATACAGAACGGTGACCAAGCCTAACTATTTCGCCTTTAATTAGCCCCGCGTATCCACGTTCTACACCGTATATATCCATTTTGTTGTTTAACGCCGAACGAACTACCGCCCTTATACAAGCGTTCATTCCCGGAGCGTCGCCACCACTTGTCAACACCGCTATCCTTTCCATGAAAACACCTTTACTCCTTTTTTATCTTTCAGTTTTCGATTATATCATAAACTTAAAATTTTTACTATTTTTTTTAATTATTTTATTTTACTTTTTTTTGAAAAAAATTATTTGGTCGTCCGTTAAATAATTTTTTAGTTCGCTAAGTAGTCCGTCGCACTTTCTAACGGTTATTTTCGTGTCGTATTTCTTGCCGTCCATTGCAACGAGCGCTATTATATCGCCTGGATAACCTTGCAGTATGTCTAATATATCGTCTAATTTGTCCTTTTTACCGTCTTCGATTATAAGCCCTAAATATTCTTGCTCTACGTTTTTGTTTTGAGTTTCTATTTCTAACTTTTCTATAAAGTCGGCAATAATTTGCGCTTCGCCGTCTTTTATTTGTATTCGACCCGAAATCTTTACTATCTCTTCTTCGTTAAGAGCCGTTCGGCATCTATCGAAAATTTTGGGGAACACCACCACTTCTATTTGTCCAAACAAGTCTTCCACCTTAACGAACGCCATGGTTGAACCGCTTTTAGTGTTTAAGCGTTTGAATTCGGTTATAATTCCGCCCATTACCACCTTGTCACCGTCTTTGATTTCGGTAAACGTTTTTCCGCCGTCGCCGTCGTCTTCAAAATACGAGAGTGCGTCGGTATTAAACGAGAATTTATCAAACTTGTCTTTATAATCGGATAACGGATGCCCCGACAAGTATATTCCAAGCACGGTTTTCTCCCTAGTAAGTTTTTCTTTGGATGAAAACTCTTCAAGGTCGGGATAGTCTATTTCTAAACCTTCGTCTTCGCCGAGTATCGTACCGAAGAAACTCAACTGCAACTCGTTTTTGTGTTTGTTCGCGCTTTGTACCCTATCGATATATTCCGAATATACCGCAATATACGTTCTGCGGTTAATATTGAAGGCGTCGAACGCGCCTGATAAAATCAAACTTTCTATCAAGCGTTTATTTATACCCGTATGCACCGTTCTATTGATAAAATCTTCAAAAGACTTGAACGCACCGTTCTTGTCTCTTTCTTCGATTATTAAGTTTATAACGCCAAGCCCAACGTTCTTTAATCCTACTAACCCGAAACGTATTCCGCCACTTTCCGTTCTAAAATACGCCGTACTCTTATTTATATCCGGCGGGAAAACGCTAACGTTTTTACTCTTAAGATATGATAAATATTTTGAAAGTTCTTCTATCTTATCTATTCTATTATTCAAAATCGAGCAGAAAAACTCTACCGGATAATAACGTTTCAAATACGCCGTTTGGTATGCGAGCACTGCGTATGCGGCGGCGTGCGATTTGTTGAACGCGTATTTGGCAAAACCAGCCATTTCATCAAATAGTTCTATCGCAACTTGTTCGGGTACGCCGTTTTTGATAGCGCCTGGAATCGGGTCGCCCTTTTCACTTATACCGCCGTAAATGAATATTTGTTTTTGCCTATCCATTTCTTCAACGTTTTTCTTACCCATCGCCCTACGAACTATGTCCGATTGACCAAGCGAAAATCCGCCTATTTTTTGGCAAATAAGCATAACTTGTTCTTGGTATATCATTACGCCGTACGTAGCCTTTAACAACGGCTCTAATAACGGGTGTTTATATCTTATGGTTTCGGGATTGTGTTTGTATTTTACGTACGTGGGAATAGAGTCCATAGGACCTGGTCGGTACATGGATATGCCCGCTATAATATCTTCAAACGTAGACGGACGCAAATCTCTCATGAACCGTTTCATACCCGGACTTTCTAACTGGAACACGGCGTCCGTTTCTCCGTCGCCTATAAGTTTATAAGTTTCTTCGTCTTCGTAGCCTAGTTTATGGAAATCTAGTCTATCACCCGTATTCTCGTACACGTATTGCAAAGCTTTTGATATATCGGTAAGCGTTCTTAGTCCCAAAAAGTCCATTTTCAGCATGCCGAGTTGTTCAACTTCTTTCATGTCGAACTGGGTGGTCACGTCGTCTTCACCGCTTCGTTGTAACGGAACGTTATCCGATATCGGTTGCGAACATATTACGACGCCCGCCGCGTGCATACCCGTTTGGCGTGGCATGTCTTCTACACGCATAGCCATGTCTACTATCTTTTTTACCGTTTCGTCTTGCGCGTACATGTCAACGAGTTCTTTTATGCTGACGTCTTTGCCTTCTTTGTTCTTTTTAAACCCAAAGTTTTCGGCTATACTAAGTTTACTGTCCATTAACTTAGTGATTTTATCCGTTTCGGCATAAGGAACGCGATATACCCTACCAACGTCTTTTATGGCGAGTTTTGACGCCAACGTGCCGAACGTTATTATTTGCGCAACTCTATCCGCGCCGTATTTTTTGCGCACGTACTCCACAACTTCTTCACGTCTATCGTCTTGAAAGTCTATATCAAAGTCAGGCATACTAACGCGTTCTTTATTCAAAAATCTTTCGAATACTAAGTCGTATCTTAACGGCTCAACGTCGGTTATGCCTAACGAGTATGCGATAATACTTGAAACACCGCTTCCACGACCTGCACCAACCGAAATGCCGATGCTCTTTGCATAGTTTATAAAGTCCCAAACTATGAGATAGTATTCTACGTAACCCATAGAGTGAATTGTGTTGAGTTCGTAATCAAAACGTTCACGAATTTGGTCGGTTATAACGGGATAGCGTTCTTTTAAGCCCTTTTCCGCAAGCGATTTGAAAAAATCAAACGCCGTTTGACCGTTGTCTGGAACGTAGCCGGGAATTAACGAGTTATCCCTTATCGGCTCGCATTTATTGTTTAGATTAAAAATAGGTTCTTCAGAACATTTTTCCGCTATTTTAACGGTGTTTTCTAAAGCTTCGGGAATATGCGAAAACAACTCCGCCATTTCGTCTGGAGTTTTTAGGTAGGCTTGGTCGGTTTCCATCTTAAACCGAGTAGGGTCGTCTATCGTAGACTTCGTGCTTATGCAAGCGATAACGTCTTGCACTTCGTTGTCTTCTTTTTCTATATAGTGAACGTCGTTAGTGGCTACTAACGGAATATCTAATTCGCGTGATAGTGCTATTAACAAGGGGTTTATTCTCTTTTGTTCGACTATGCCGTGGTCTTGAATTTCTAAATAAAAGTCTTCGCCAAACATTTCTTTTAGCATTAAAGCAGATTGTTTAGCCCCTTCTATATCGCCTTGAACTAAACATTTTGAAACCCTGCCTTGCAAACAACCGGATAAGCACACCAAACCTTCGGTATGATCTTTTAAAAGTTTATAGTCTATTCTCGGTTTATAATAAAAACCGTCTACGTATGCGATAGAATTTAATTTTATTAGGTTTTTATATCCTTTCTTGTTTTTGCATAGTAAAACCAAATGGTCGTAGCCCTTTTCTTTTTTGGTTAAATCGTCGCATGCGTACACTTCACAACCGATTATCGCTTGCATTTTCGCTTGCTCTTCCGTCTCTCCGTTCGACAAACCTTTTAAATAGGCTTTCTTTGCGCACTCGGCAAAGTAAAGCGAACCGAACATGTTGCCGTGGTCGGTTATCGCAAGCGCGTGCATACCCTTTTTCTTGCACGCCTTAAAAACGTCGTCTATCCTTGTAGCGCCGTCTAATAAACTGTATTCGGTATGTACGTGTAAGTGTACGAATTGGTTCATTTGTTTCTTCCTATATCTCTTTTGCTATTTGAACTATTTTTCTAAGTCTGTGGTTTAAACAACTTTTGCTAACGGAAAGCCGTTCGGCAAGTTCGCTTAAAGTTTCTTCTGGATAGTCAACCCGGGCAAGCGCCGTTTCTTTTAGTTCGGCAGACAACTCGTCTAGCCCGTTTGCCCTTTTTATTTTGTCAATCGCTTCTATTTGTTTTGAAACTGCTTCTATTTGCCGAGAAAGATTACCTAAATCGCAATTCTTCCTTCGGTTGCTGTCGTTTATTAGTTCCCTATTTATCATAAGGTCGGTAATCTTTAAAACCGCCTTTGGCGTTTGCAAAAACGCCGTGAAATTTTTTATTTCTTCTGCGCTTTTAATATATAAAACGTAGTTGTCTTTGCGCTTTAGTATCTTGGTTTTTACGCCGTACTTATTAAGCGTCTCGCTTGTCTCGAGCGCGGGAGTGTAGTGTGAAAACACTATCTCTAAATGATAGCCTGTGTTACCGCCTGTACTAGAAGATGGCAAAGTACAACTACCCGCTGATAAAAACAGCCCCTTTACAAAACTTTTTACGCAACATTCACGGCTAACGAACGGACTAAACATTTTTAGATTAACCACCGTTTCACCGTCGACTTTTTTTAGTATTCCTAAATCGGATAAAATTTCTTCCGCACGAGCACCGCCAACGGATAATACGAACTTGTCTTTTTTATTAAGTCTATCTTCGCTAACCGAAACTTCGCGTATCTCGTAATCATAAAGTTTCTCAAAATAGTTAACGACTAGCATCGCCGTCTGTTCACTAAACGCATTAAAAGTAACGCCTAAACCTTCCGTCTCGTCGGCGTAGAGTTTTCCACTACCCCTAACTAGTCCCGAAATAAAGGCGCGTTTACAATGGTCTTCTTTTATAGGCTTAGAAAGTATTTCGGTTTTTATTTGTTCGGAAAAGTTCATTATCTCTCCCCCTTGAACGCGCTAAACCTAAACTTCGGCGACCTTCCTTCTATATTATCTATTTTCTCTAGCGGAAAAGATATGCGAGAGAGTGCTTTTTCTACCAAACTAATCTCTCCAACACGGTCTGGGCTATGCGCGTCCGAATTGATTAAAAACCTAACGCCCGTTTGTGATACGGCAAAAAGTTCTTCGTCGGTTAAATGTGTTTTTTTTGCGTTTAATTCTAAGTACGTGCCGTAATCGGCAAGCGCTTTTGCAACTTCAACCACGTTACAAGGACAACAAAAGCCAACGTGGGTTAAAACGTCTATAGGATTTTTCTTGATAACGTTTATATACGTTTTGGTGTTTCGGTCAATTAAACTCTTGGGTACGGACGGGTCTTTGAAAAACGAATAAAACAGGTTTGGAACTCCCGTCGAAAATAACGTGCCCACCTTAAATAGCACAAGTTTGTGCATTCCCGCTAAAAAAGTATCGAACTTGTCGTAATCTTTCGCTTTTAAATCTACAGTTCCGTCAGTTCCTATAAAATTAGACTCGATACCGAGCAAAATTTTAACGCCCGTTTTTTCCGTTGCTTCTTTGATATCTTGGCGCATTTTTGGGAGCTTTCTTTTAGTGAGCCCGAATATAGGGTGCGAAAAACCGTGGTCTGAAATACAAATCTCTTTCAGCCCCCTTTCTTTCGCCACCGTTGCCGATTGCTCTATCGTTCCCTTACCGTGCGAATATACGGTGTGGGTGTGATAATCTCCCGTTAAAATCATTAAAATTCACCTACGTATTCTACTTCTTCAATCAAGTCTACCCCGAAAGTCGACTTGACTTTTCGTTTTATATATTTAATTAAATCACGCACTTCTTCTGCGGTTGCTCCGCCTTCGTTTATTATAAAGTTCGCGTGTTTTTTTGAAATAGACGCCCCACCGAACGCATAGCCTTTTAGTTCCACGCCGTCTATTAGTTGACCAGCGCTATACCCTTTTGGGTTTTTGAATACCGAACCGCAAGTTTTTCCAAAAGGTTGCACCGCCTTTCTTGAAATAATAGCCGTCTCTTTTTCCCTTCTTATACTTTCTTTTGTTTTATATCTACCAAAGAAGGTTGCACTAATAATCGGCTCGCCAAATTCTTTTAATTTACTAGTCCTATACCCAAAACCGCACTGATTTTTATCATATACTACAATCTTCCCGTTTTTTAGGGTGCGTACGCAAAGCAGGTTATCGCTTATATTTTGCCCAAAAGCGCCTGCATTCATAACCAACGCTCCGCCTATACTAGCGGGAATACCGAATAGCGCCGACGAGCATGCCACGTCGTTCTCTAAACAAAAATCTATAAACGCGTTTATAGGCACGCCTGCGCCGACGGTTACTACGTCTTCTGACCTTTCTATTCGACAAAGTCCGTTAAGGTTTATTATCGCACCGCGAAAACCTTTATCCCCCACCAGTAAGTTAGACCCGTTCCCTATTATTTTATACGGAACGTTGCCGTGTAAAAAATACTCCGTTAACGTTTGAAGGTCTTTCACCGAGCGAACTTTTATATAGTAGTCTGCCTTTCCCCCCACGCCCAAAGTGGTGTGTTTACTCATTGGTTCATCATAGAATATTTCGCAATCAGTGTATAATGAAAGGCTTTTAAGCGTCATACTACTCCTTTTAACATTTTACTATATTTTTGCCGTTTTTTCAAGGCTTAACGAACATATTTTTTATTTTTATTTGCGCGTTTTTATCCCCGCAAACCGCCTTCTTTGAAAGTTCAAACGTTTCTTTTAGCGCTTCTTTGGTTATTAGTGGTGAAAGCGCGCTATTGGCGACCGATTGCGAAAGGTTATTAAGGGGCGAATTCTCGTATTTTACTAAAGTATATTGCGAAAACATACCTATCTCGCTTATTCTATCTTGCACAGAATTGTCTAGCAAATATTCTGCGAATTTTCTTGAATATTCTAAGTCTTTAGCTTCTGTCGTGGTTAAGCAAAGGTATTGATAAAGGTCGTTAAACTCGCTTAAACTAACCACTGAAAACTCCGCCCCACGAGATATAAGCCTATTAACGTCTCTTTGCGTGCCCAAAAAATAGGGCGTTTTATTTAAAACGTATTCCGCATACGCTTCAAACGGTGGTTTTACTATAACTTCTTTTGCCGTGTATCCCGCTTCGCTTAGGGCAACGAGTGGTTGGGTATATTCACCTTTTGATACGAGAAGTTTAGGGAGCGCCTTGCTTTCATTTTCTTCATCTACTAGTTTAGTGTTCTTTATTAGCGCGTAACCGCCCTTGCACCACGGCACGAAATAGTCTTTGCCGTTTATTTGACCGCCTTCAAATTTTTTGGTAATGCAAAGGGGCGAAAGGTTTTGAAAGTCTATCCCGTTACCGCAAGACAATAAATCAGGATATATCCCCTTTTTAAAGTTGTTTTCTACGCTAGATACCGTGTGGGTTGTAACCATTACGATTACGCCTGGATTTTTCTTTTCAAACTCTTTTGCTACCTTGCTTAAAAACTGCGCGCGCGAGCCTATGCCACCTTCAAAAACGTCTACCTGCCAAACGGATATTATGCCTTGATAGTTTGTAGTTTGCGACAAGCCCTTGCCCGATACGGACAAGTTTTTATATACGGTAAACGTTAACGCCACGTTAACACACATTAGTGCGGATAAAACTAATCTAAAAATTTTCATATTAAAATATATTAACTAAAATTAAAAAAAAGGACTTAAACTAACTGTTTAAGCCCTTTATAATCTTTTTATTTTATAGCGGTTTTCGACATCTACCTACGGTTGCGAGCGACATTGAACTTGTGTCAAACGAAAGGTCTATGGCGTCTAAAACGTCTTTTAGAGTGATTTTGTCTATCTTTTCAAGCCTTTCTTCAAGCGAAAATCGTTTGTTTAGATATATCAAGTTTTTGGCATACAAAAGCATTTGCGAAGCGGTACTTTCCGCGCTCATTATAAACGCAGATTTAACCTGTTGTTTGCCACGCAAAAATTCTTGTTCGGTTATGCCGTTTTCTTTAAGATTTTTTACTTGATTAACTATTTCGGCAAGAGCCCTGTCTCTAGAGTCGGCGTTAACGCCTGCGTATATTTCAAGAACGCCCGTATCTTTATAAGACGAAGCGTATGAATAAACGCTATAACAAAGCCCCATTTCTTCCCTTATTTTTTGGAAAAGTCTACTGCTCATTCCACCGCCTAAAACGGTGTTTGCGATTGCAAAAGAATCGGCAACGTCTTCGCCAAGTTTTATGCCTTTCATGGCAATACCGATATGCGCTTGTTCTATTTTTTTGTATTTATAACTGCTTTTGCTGTAAGTTTTTTTATTCTTGAATTGCGGGGCTGATTTTTTGCGAGAAAAAGCGCTTGCAAAGTAGCCTTCAACCAAGGCACAAGCCTTGTCTATATCTACGTTACCCGCAATACTTATAACCGTGTTGTCCGAAGTGTAATATTTGTCCATATACCTTTCGATATCGGCTTTACTAAAACTTTTAACCGTTTTTTCCGTGCCTAAAATTGGTCTACCTAGTCCAAGGTTACCAAAATAGTTGCTTGCAAGTAGGTCTAAGCATAAATCTTCGGGCGTATCGTCGCACATATTGATTTCTTCTACTACCACGCCTTTTTCTTTTTCAAGTTCTTCCTCGTCAAAAACCGAGTTGAAAAATATATCCGACAACACGTCTAACGACTTGTCTAGATGTTCAGGCATTGATTTAGTATAGTAACAAGTTAATTCCTTAGAAGTAAAAGCGTTGATTTGCGCGCCTATCCTATCTATACAGTCAGAAATTTCAAATGCACTACGCTTTTTAGTCCCCTTAAACAAGGTGTGCTCAATAAAGTGAGATATGCCGTTTTCTTCGGCAATCTCGTTAACGCTACCCGTTTTCACTAAAACGCCCACCGAAACGGTCAAGGCTCCGTCCATTTTGTTTATTATTAGTCTTAGTTTATTATCAAACTCTTTTAAAAATATCATATATTCCTTTTTAATTTTCTTTAACGTTTTCGCTAACCGTCACGGGTGTTAAGCCTATTTTTAGATAATAGTCTATTATACTTGGTAATACTTTTAAGGTATGCTTTTTGGGGTGCATAAGTATAAAATCACCGTTTTTTACGTTTTTGGTTGCCCGTGAAAATATTTTTTCCGTATCCGAATCACGCCAGTCTATAGTGTCTAACGACCACATTATAACCTTTAACCCTAAATCGTACGAAGCGTCTAACGTAGCAAGTGAATAACTACCTGACGGTGGAGCAAACAGTTTTGGCTGTACCCCGCATAGCGCCGAAACTACAACGTTGGTTAGGTTTATTTCTTCTTTATTCTTTTCGTAAGATAAATTTTTGTGGTCTTTGTGAAAATAACCGTGATTTCCTATTTCGTGCCCTTCGCCTACTATCCTTTTAAGCGTTTCGCCGTTATCGTCCGCCCAACAGCCACCGACAAAGAAGGTAGCGTGCACCCCTTTTTCTTTTAGTAGGGATAGCATTTCGTTGACGACTTCGGTATTCTCATACACGTTTATCATTATTGAAACGTTACTTTCGTTTCTATTACCGTTATAAAGCGCGGTTATTCGACCGCTACTGTAACTTGGTAAAACTCGTTCCGGCAGTGCGGTTATAGCAAACACGCCCGCCAAAACGGAAATTATTATTAGATCGGTAACTAGCCTTTTTTTTAAGTTCTTTTTAAGTTTTTTCATTTTGACACACCTCTATTCATTTTATTAGAATTTAAGTGTGTTTATGAAAAAATATGCAAGGCGGTTGCCTTGCATATTGATTGATTTTTTGCGATTAGTCTTTAATGATTTCTAAAAGTTTTAAATCTATTCCCTTTTCGCCGATTTTGATGATTTCTACTTTAACCTTATCGCCGATATGCAAAACTTCTTCAACGCTATTTATTCTCTTTTCGCTCATTTTAGAAATGTGAATAAGTCCATCTTTTCCAGGTGCTAATTCGCAGAATGCGCCGACTTTGGGTAGAATTCTTACTACTTCGGAAATGAACATATCGCCAACTTCAGGGTCTTTTGCAATAGAAAGAATTATTGCTTTTGCTCTTTCTGCTTGTTTGGGATCGCCCTCTGATGCGATATTAACAACACCGTCGTCGTCAATGTCGATTTTAACGCCCGTTTCTTCTATTATCTTATTGATTACTTTTCCGCCCGAGCCGATAACTTCTCTTATCTTGTCGGGGTTTATGTTAAAGGATATAATTCTCGGTGCGTATTTGCTCATTTCTTCTCTAGGCTCTGCAAGAACTTCTAACATTTTGCCTAAAATATGTTGTCTACCAACGTTTGCTTGAGCGATTGCTTGTCTTAAAATATTTTCGTCTATTCCCTTAATTTTTATATCCATTTGGATTGCGGTTATACCCTTTTCAGTACCTGCAACCTTAAAGTCCATATCGCCAAGGAAGTCTTCTAAACCTTGGATATCGGTTAGAATTGAAACTTTACCCGTTTCGGTGTCTTTAATAAGACCCATTGCGATACCTGCAACAGGCGCTTTGATTGGAACGCCTGCGTCCATTAACGCTAAAGTCGAACCGCATACACTACCTTGTGAAGTAGAGCCGTTTGAACTTAATACTTCAGATACCACTCTTATTGAATAAGGGAAATCTTCGGGTGACGGGATAACGGGTTCTAGCGCTCTTTCTGCTAGTGCGCCGTGGCCTATTTCACGTCTACCCGGGCTCTTTAACGGTCTTGCTTCGCCCGAAGCATAGCCCGGCATGTTATATTGGTGCATATAACGTTTAGAAGTTTCACCGTCTAATCCTTCAAGTTTTTGCGCTTCGCTTAGCATACCTAAAGTACAGGTTGACATTACTTGAGTTTGTCCTCTAGTGAATACGCCCGAGCCGTGTACTCTCGGCAATACGCCTGCTTCACACCAAATCTTTCTTACTTCGGTTAACTTTCTTCCGTCGGGACGGATACCCGTGTTGGTGATTTTTGCTCTAACTTTTTCTTTGGTTAAATAGTAAAGCGAGTCTTTAATCTCACGTTGTTTACCTTCGAATATTTCAGCAAAATGTTCAAGACAATCTTTTTCAACTTCGTCTTGACCTTGTTGTCTTTCCGCTCTATCGAAAGTGTCTAACGCTTTGTCTAATTTTTCGTTTGCGTATTCTCTAACTGCGTTGTCAATTTCTTCTGGAATATGGTATAAATCC
>CAJGCK010000017.1 GCA_904501795.1 uncultured Clostridia bacterium | reverse complement strand
GGACTCGTAACGATTGCAGCGTTATTGAGGTTCAAGGAGAGGCGGTTATGCGCCTTTCAGTTCTTAAAAAGTATAACGAAACGGCGGAAGAACCGCTTAAAAACGCAAGAAACGGTGCTGCGGGGGCAATAAGAAACTTAGACCCAAAAGTAACCGAAAATCGCAAACTTGATATAATGTTTTATAACGTTAACTATGCGTCAGGCGGGGAATTTTCTAGTCAAGTTCAGTGCGTTGAATTCTTAAAAGAAAACGGTTTCAAGGTCCATCCGTATTTAAGAGTTTGCAGGGGTATAAAAGAAGTTTTTTCTTCGATAGAAGAGATTGAAAACGAAAGAAAAGCACTAGATATTTTAACTGACGGTGCGGTAATAAAAATCAACGATTTTTCTTTAAGAGAAGAACTTGGCTTTACCGATAAATTTCCCCGTTGGGCAATAGCTTATAAATTTGAAGCGGAAGAAGTAACAACTCTCTTAACCGACGTTAAATGGCAAGTCGGCAGAACGGGAAAACTCACGCCACTTGGCATCTTAGAGCCCGTTGAGCTAGGCGGTGCTACTGTGCAAAAAGCAACGCTAAATAACTATGGTGACATATTGCGCAAAAAGGTAAAAATAGGTTCGAGAGTACTCGTTCGAAGAAGTAACGAAGTTATTCCCGAAATTTTGGGCGTTTCTGAAGATTACGACGACTCGAAAGAGATAGAAAAAATTTCCGTTTGCCCGTATTGTAATACTGGCTTAGTCGAAGTAGGTGCTAACTTGTTTTGTCCAAACAAACAATGTCAGCCGAGAATAATTGCGCAATTAACTAATTTTGCAAGCAAAGCCGGTATGAACGTAGAGGGTTTTAGCGAGAAAACCGCGAAACTGTTAAACGAAAAATTTTCCGTTAAAAACTTTTCGGATTTGTATACGCTACAACGTGACGAAGTATTAAAATTAGAAGGATTTAAGGACGCTAAGACTGACAATATTTTATCCGCGATAGAAAATTCAAAAAAGGTAACGCTAGCAAACTTTATCTATGCGTTGGGTATAGAAAACGTCGGTAAAAAAACCGCAAAAGATATTGCAGACAGGTTTGTTAATTTGCCAAATTTTCTCGATGCAAAACCTGAAGAATTATTGCAAATTGAAGAGATAGGCGAAGTAGTGGCCAAAAGCATAATCGACTATATTTCTTCGCCTGAAAATCTTGCCGAAATAAAAAAACTTCTATCCTTAGGCGTAATTGTCGAGCAAGAAACCGTTCAAACCGACGGTATTTTTAGTGGTCAAACTTTCGTACTAACGGGTACGCTCTCTAATTTCACAAGGGACGAGGCGGGTAAAATCATTATTCAAAACGGCGGGCAAATAGGCTCAAGCGTCACTAAAAAAACCAACTTTGTGCTTGCGGGCGAGTCGGCGGGGAGCAAACTAGACAAAGCAAAAAAATTAGGGATAAAAATTATGTATGAAGAAGAGTTTTTATCTTTGATAAAAGACTTGAAAAAATAAAGTCTTTATGTTAAAATAATATAATAACCTAAAAGTATCGACGATGAGGGAATTTTTATGTATAGCATGACTGGTTACGGTAGAGCCGAATACAACCAAGACGGAATAAACTTAATAGTAGAAATAAAAACGGTAAACAACCGTAATTTTGACCTAAACGCAAAAACACCCCGTTCGTTCATCATGTTTGATGATTTGATTAGGAAAACCGTTCAAAAATATATTTTGCGCGGAAGGATAGATTTATTCGTTACTTTTTCTGACAAGCGTGAAAAAGATGCAACGCTTTCATTAGACTATGGTAAAGCCAAAAACTATTACGATTTAAGCGTTGAATTATCTAACAAGCTCGGGATTGAAAACGACGTAACAGTTGGCTTTTTATTGAAGTCGCCCGACGTGGTGACGGATGAGATTTCGTTTGATGCAAGCGAGTTTAAGGATTTGCTTGAAAGCACGCTTATCGGCGCGTTAGAAAATTTGAACGATATGCGCAGAATAGAAGGCGAAAAACTTGTTAAAGACGTTTCGGATAGGATGGAAACGATATCTTCGCTTAGAGAAAGTATACTTATTCGCGCACCAAAGGTTGCACTTGAGTATAAAGAAAAACTTAAAGAGAGAATAGAAGAAGCGTTAAAAGACGTTAAGTATGATGAGGCGAGATTGCTTAACGAAGTGGCGTTCTTTACCGATAAAAGCAATATAGATGAAGAACTTACCCGACTAGACTCGCACGTTAAACAGTTTATCGAGATAGTAACCGTTGCGGGCTCGGGCAAGAAACTAGATTTTTTAATGCAAGAGTTTAATAGAGAAGCAAACACGATTTGTTCGAAGTCAAACGATATAGAAATAACTCAACTTGCGCTCTCTTTGAAGAACGAAATAGAAAAAGTAAGGGAACAGGTCCAAAATTTAGAATAGTATGCGAAACGTTTTGATAGTATTATCCGGTCCTTCGGGCGTTGGCAAAGGTACGATAGCCAAACTTCTTACCGAGCGCAACGAAAACTTGTTTTTAAGTATTTCGTGCACCACGCGAAAAATGCGCGAGGGGGAAAGGGACGGGAAAGAATATTTCTTTATAACAAAAGAAAAGTTTTTACAAAAGATAGAAAACAACGGATTTTTAGAGTATTCTTCACACTTCGATAATTTTTACGGAACGCCAAAACAATTCGTTCACGAAAAATTAGAAGGCGGTGACGTTTTGCTTGAGATTGACGTGAACGGTGGGTTAGAAGTAAAAAAGAATTACCCATCTGCAATATTATTGATGGTAGTCCCGCCTTCGATAGAAGAAGTAAGGCGTAGATTAATTAGCAGGAACACCGAAACGGTGGAACAAATAGAAAATAGGTTAAGTCGTATGGAATACGAATTATCAAAAAAAGAGTTGTACGACTATACCGTAATTAACGACGATTTATTAACGGCAGTAGCCGAAATAGAAGATATAATAAAAAAAGAAAAATCGAGATAAAATAAAGGAGATAAAAAATGATACATAAACCACCGATTGATGAATTAGCACAAACCATAGGCAGTAAGTACGCATTGTGCGTAGTAGCGTCTAAAAGGGCAAGGCAAATTATGGAAAGAGCGCAAAACGACGGTTATACCGAATTACCCGGTAACGAGACACCCCTTTCGGTAGCAGCGCAAGAAATTTACGACGGAAAACTTACCGCTGTTAACGACTAAAAGAGAAATGTGTTCACCGGGAAAGGTGGGCATATTTTCATATAAGGATTACAAATGTTTCTAGAAGTTATAGTAGATTTAATTCACACCGAAGTGGATAAAATTTTTGAATATAGCACAAACGATATCACGGTTGAAGTAGGAAGCCGTGTTTTCGTTCCGTTTGGAAACAAGGTAATCGAAGGGATAGTAGTTAACAAAAAAGAAACGAGCGAATATCCTAAAGAAAGAATAAAACCGATATTGCGTGTTATAGAAGACGTGCCGGCACTAACTAAAGAAACGCTAGCACTCGCGAAAAACATTAAAGAAACTTGCTTTGTAACCATGGCATCTGCGCTAAGACTATTTTTACCTAGCGAAATGCGAAAGGGCAAAGTAAAAGAACAGTATACTAGCGAGTATTTCATTAACGACGGCGCAAATTTAGAAGAGATGATTTCTTCGCTTAAAAAAACAGCAATAAAGCAAAAAGAACTTTTAGAGTTTTTAAGTAAAAACGGCAGGGTAGACGGTGTTGAATTAAACAAGCATTTCGGTGCATCCGCAGTAAAAGGTTTGCTTGAAAAAGGGTATATATTCAAAGAAAAGACCCAAAAATTACGCAGTCCTTACGGCGAGATACAAACGGATAGCCAAACGGTTAATTTAACTCCCAAACAAATACTCGCTGTTAAATCTATAAAAGAAACGGATAAAACCGTAACCCTTTTGCACGGAGTAACGGGTAGCGGTAAAACGGAAGTATATCTAAAATTAATTAACGACGTTATAGAAAGCGGAAGAACGGCAATTATGACCGTGCCTGAAATATCACTTACTCCGCAAATGTTAAGGCAATTACGCTCAAGGTTTGGCGACAAGGCGGCGATATTACATAGCGGACTTTCATCTGGCGAACGGTTTGACGAGTGGTGGCGTTTGCGTAACGGTCAAGCCAAAATAGCGATAGGTGCAAGGAGCGCTATTTTCGCTCCGGTAGAAAACCTTGGATTAATCATTATCGACGAAGAGCACGATGGAAGTTATTTTAGTGAAACTTCGCCTAGATATTCAACCGTATCGGTTGCTAAATTCCGTGCCGAATATAACAAAGCAAAACTAGTGTTAGGTAGCGCAACCCCTGAAATAGAAACGTATATGCTTGCCCAAAACGGCGAGTACAACTTGGCTACTTTACCCGACAGAATAAACAAAAAACCTTTACCTAACGTTGAAATTGTGGATATGCGCAAAGAAGTGCGTCGTGGCAACAACTCACCATTTTCAAGGGAACTTTTAGACGGAATAGAAGAATGCCTAAATAACGGCAATCAAGCAATAATATTCCTAAACCAAAGGGGTTATTCAAAAACGGTAGTGTGCACCGAATGTGGTCACGTTCAAAAATGCACTGATTGTGACGTTTCGCTTACCTATCACATGGAAGATAACGCGCTTTTATGCCATTATTGTGGTGCGAAATACAAAATGATAAAGGCTTGTACCGAGTGCGGAAGTCCATATATCCGTCACGGTGGCGCGGGAACGGAAAGAATACAAAGACAATTAAAAGAACTGTTCCCTTCGGCAAGAATTTTGCGTATGGATAGAGACACCACGCAAAACAAAGAAGGGCATTTTAAGATATTAAACGAATTTAGTCAAAAGAAAGCCGATATTTTAGTTGGTACACAAATGATAGCCAAAGGTCATGATTTCCCGTCGGTTACACTCGTTGGTATATTAGACGCCGATATGAGCCTTCACTTTTCCGATTTTAGAAGCGGGGAGCGTACTTTTCAACTTCTAACGCAAGTTGCTGGTCGTAGCGGAAGGTCCGATAAAGCGGGTAAGGTCGTTCTTCAAACCTATTCTCCTGAAAATTTGGTTTTGAGACAAGCGATACGCTATGATTACGAAGGTTTTTTTGGTAGAGAACTTTCTATACGTAAGGCTACGGGTTTTCCACCGTTTACCGATATAGTAAGAATTCTAATTAAAAGCCAAAACGACCAACAAGCGCTAGACATCACAAAGGCTTTATATACTGAACTAAACGAAATTTACATTAAGCAAAGAGAACGGTTTAGGTTTTTCGGGTGTATGAAAGCCCCGCTTAAACGTTTGCAAAACCAGTATAGGTACCAAATAATTATGCGACTTGTTAAACCAAACTTCGACTTGCTAAAAACGATTTATTACACACAAGACAAATACAACGGCAGAGCAGTTACGCTCTCGCTTGAAATAAACCCTAATAATTTAACTTAAAGGTGAAAAATGGCAATAAGAAACATTATCCAACTAGGCGATCCAACCTTAAGAAAACGCAGTTTTGAAATAACCGATTTTGGTGAAAAAACCCACCAACTACTAAACGATATGAAAGAAACGCTTATAAAGGCGGAAGGCGCAGGGCTTGCTGCTCCGCAAGTCGGCGTGTTAAGAAGAGCGTTTGTCGTTAGTGTCGACGGGCAGTATTATGAATGCATTAACCCCGAAATAGTTAAAAAAAGCGGTAAGCAAACGGATAACGAAGGGTGTTTGTCCGTTAAAGGTAAATACGGCTTGGTTGAAAGGCCAATGAAAGTAACGGTTAAAGCGTTTGATAGATATGGCAAACCCTTCACGGTAAAAGCGGAAGGCTTTTTAGCGCGTGCTTTTTGCCACGAAAACGACCATTTAGACGGCATTATATACGTAGACAAAGCGTTAGAATTAAAGGAGGACTAACGTTGAGAGTAGTATATCTCGGCACGCCCGATTTTTCAGTGCTCCCCTTAAAATATTTAATAGAAAAATGCGCTTCTTTCGTAGAAATCGTCGGTGTTGTAACAAACCCCGATAGACCCGTTGGAAGAAAACAGATTTTAACCGCATGCCCCGTAAAGAAAACGGCTATGGAGTACGGGTTAAATGTTTTTTCGTACGATAAAATTAGGATAGAAGGCGTTCAAGACCTTTTAAAATTACAACCTGATTTAATGATAACTTGCGCTTTTGGTCAAATACTCTCGCAAGAGATTTTATCTATTGCAAAATACGGTGTTATAAATATTCACGCCTCACTTCTTCCGCAGTATAGGGGCGCTTCTCCCATACATTACGCAATAAAAAACGGTGATACTGAAACGGGAATTACAATAATGAAAACGGACATAGGCATAGACACGGGCGATATAATGTTCCAAGAGAAGTTGTCTATAAAATCTGATGAAACTTGTGGCGAACTTTTTGAGAGACTATCTCTTCTTGGCGCAGAAGCAATAGTAAAAGCCGTTAATTTGATTAAAGACGGCAAAGAGAAATATACTCCGCAAGAAAATATCGACGGATTGATTTTAACCAAACAGGTAAGAAAAGAAGACGCGCTGATAGATTTTTCTAAAAGCGCTAAATCGGTTGTTAACTTGGTTAGAGCATATAATCCATCACCGGTTGCGTTTACCTTTCTAAACGACCAACCGCTTAAAATATATAGAGCAAAAGAATCGAACGGCGTTGGAGAACCGGGGACGGTCATTAACGTTGACGGTTGTCTTGAAATAGCATGTGGCACAGGTTCGGTTAAAATATTGCAGTTGCAAAAAGCGGGCGGAAAACCGCTTGCCATTAAAGACTTTTTGCTTGGCAATAAGTTAGAAATAGGCAGTAGGTTGGGCAAATGATAAACTGGTTTTACGATTGTTATACCATACTTAACAAAGTTTATAGCGATAAAGCCTATCTAAAACAAGCATTAAACGATACGGTGATAGAAGAAAGTAACCGTTCTCTAACGGTTAAAACCTGTTACGGCGTTTTAGACAATGATTTGCTTCTATCATATTATTTAAAGGAAATTACTAATAAATCGCCCAAACTAGTTATAAGAACGATACTCAAAATTTCAATGTACGCGATAAAGTTTTTGCAAAAAAAACCTTACGCCGTAACAAAAAACGCAGTTGAACTAACAAAAAAACTAGGTAAGGGCGGTGCTTCTGGATTTGTCAACGCCTTCTTGCGCAAATTTATCGACTGCGACTTTGTTTTGCCCAAAGAACCTATTGAAAAACTTTCGGTAGAATACTCTTATCCGCTTTTTGCGGTGAAAGAACTTGTTAACGATTACGGGTTTGACAATGCGGTAAATATCTTATCCGCTCCGCACCCAAAAACTTGTTTGTCGTTTTATAATACGGATGGTGAAGAATACCTAAATTCTCTCGGTATTGAGTACGAGAAGACCCCTTTTAATAACGTGTTTTTATGTGACTCATTCGTTAGAAACGCCGATTACGATTTGGGGGTGTATACCTATCAAGCACTTGGTTCGGTTGCAATTTGTTCGGTGGTGGAAGATACTGAAAATCTTTTAGATTGTTGTTCTGCGCCTGGTGGAAAAAGCGTTAGGCTATCCTATCGCTGTAAAAACGTAACAGCGTGGGATATTCACGAACATCGAGTTGATTTGATTAAAGATTACGCTAAGCGTATGAAAATAAAAAACATCAATTATTCCCAAATGGATTCAAGGGTTTTTCATGCAGAATTTGCGGATAAATTTAGTGCGGTTTTATGCGATTCTCCGTGTAGTGGACTAGGAGTTGCAAACGAAAATCCCGACGTTAAGTTAAATAAAACCGAACAAAACGTTGACGAGTTAGTTAGCGAGCAAAAAAGCATATTAAACAACGTTTGTAAGTACGTAAATATAGGTGGATATTTATATTATTCGACTTGTTCGCTCTTGCAAAAAGAAAACTCAAGAGTAGTAAAATGGTTTTTAGAAAACAATAAAAATTTCGTGCTTGAAAAAACCACTTGCCCTTTAGACCATATCGACACGGGCTACGGTTTGCAATTTTTACCAAACCTTTCGGGCGGTAACGGTTTTTTCGTTGCGAAACTTAAGAGAATAGGGTAATGAAACAGTCACTATTAGATTTTTCTAAACGAGAAATAGAAGAATTAATGCTCGAAAAAAATCAAAAAAGTTTTCGTGGCGGGCAAGTTTATCGCGCGCTACATTTAGGCTGTGATTTTTCAGAGATTACGACTTTACCGCTTTCGTTAAGGCAAGAACTAAACGACACTTTCGTTGCTCAGCCCGTTAAAATTATCGAAAAGTTAGTTTCGATAGACGGCACGCAAAAATTTTTATTTTCACTTCAAGACGATAACCTTATAGAAGGCGTTTTGATGAAATATAAATACGGCTACACCCTTTGTATTTCAACGCAAGTAGGGTGTAGAATGAACTGTGCTTTTTGTGCTTCCGGACTAGAAGGTCTTATCCGTAATTTAACTCCGGGTGAAATGCTTGGGCAAGTAGTTTGCGCAAACAAATTGCTTGGTGGTGGTTTAGGTGACGAGCGTAAAATTACCAACGTAGTCCTTATGGGTAGTGGCGAACCGCTTGATAATTACGATAACACGGTGACTTTTTTGCGATTATTATCGGCGGAAGGGGGGTTAAATATAAGCACGAGAAACGTTAGTCTATCAACTTCAGGGCTTGTTCCTAAAATGTATGATTTGGCGAACGAAAATTTCTCGCTTAACTTAACCGTTTCGCTACACTCTCCGTTTGATGAAGAGCGCCAAAAAATAATGCCCGTAGCCAAAAAATATAAAATCCAAGAAATTCTTTCGGCTTGTGAAAACTATTTTGAAAAAACGGGTAGACGGTATATTTTCGAATACGTTTTAATATCGGGTAATAATGACGGTGTACGCCACGCTAACGAACTTATAAAATTGCTTAAAGGCAAACCCTGTCACGTTAACTTAATTAGGCTTAATCAAGTGAAAGAAAAAGATTTAATTTCTGTAACCGATAAAGAAGCCTATCGGTTTTCAGCACTATTAGAAAAAGGCGGGTTGTCGTGCTCTGTTCGTAGGCGAATGGGCTCGGATATAGACGGCGCGTGCGGACAACTACGCAGAAGATATTTAAAGGAGCAAAACTAATTTGAACGGTCAAATTTACAAAGCACACACTGATTCGTTTTGGGTAAAATGCAAGGACGAACTTATTAACGTGGGCGTGCGCGGTTTGTTTAGAAAACGTAGTGAAAGGCCAGTTGTTGGTGACTTCGTTGAGATAGACGGTGGGGTTATAACGGCTATAAAAAAGCGTAAAAACTTTTTTTATAGACCAAACGTCGCTAATATAGACACGGTGGTAATAGTGGTATCACCGCAACCCAAGCCCGATTTTTTATTGATTGACAAACTGTTGGTTAATGCTTTAAGTAGTAATTTAGAAGTTCTTTTTGCTGTAAATAAAGCGGACGTCAGTCAAGAACTGTTCGACACCATAAAAAGTGAATATTCTTTTTTAGGCGACGTTTTTTACAAAGTTAGCGCTTTTGAAGGAACGGGGATAGTAGAGTTTTCTAAAAATCTTGCTAACCGTACGGTGCTTTTTGCCGGGCAGAGTGCCGTAGGTAAAACTTCGCTAGTAAACGTACTTTTTGGCTTAAAATTAAAAACTGGCGAATTGTCCGAAAAGATTTTGCGTGGTAGACATACTACAACCTATTCGGAAATACACGAGTTTTTAGGGGTTAAAATAATAGACACACCAGGCTTTGCCGTAATAGACGCAAGTATAAAAGCGGAACAATTAAAGGATAATTATCCCGACTTTAAGAATATAGAAGGCGAGTGTAAGTTCCGTTCGTGTTTGCATATTGACGAGCCTGATTGTGCCATAAAAAAAGCGGTAGAACTCGGCAAAATTTCAAAGACGCGTTACGAACGATATAAGCAAATATACCAAGAATTGAAAGAGAAGGAGAAAAACTTATATGAATAAAATACAAATTGCGCCGTCAATATTATCGGCAGACTTTTCTAGAATAGGTGAAGAAGTAAAAAACATTACTCGTGACGGGGCGGACGTTATACATTTAGACGTTATGGACGGAACTTTCGTTAAAAATATTACTTTCGGCCCAAAATTTGTTAAAGACATACGTTCTTATTCATCAGCAATCTTTGATGCGCATTTGATGATAATAAATCCTTGGAAATATATAGAAAACTTTGCAAAAGCGGGCGCGGATATCATAACCGTTCATTACGAAGCATGCCAAGAGAAACTTAAACAAACACTTAAAGATATAAAAAGTTTGAACGTAAAGTGTGGCGCGGTAATTAATCCCGACACTCCTGCAAGCGCAATAGAAAACGTTGTTGAAGAATGCGATATGATATTGTTAATGAGCGTTTTCCCAGGCTTTGGCGGTCAAAAATTCATACCCGAAGTTTTGCCGAAGATAGAAGAAATTGCTAAGATGGTTCAAAAATCTGGTAAAAACGTTGATATCGAAATAGACGGCGGAATAAATTTAGAAAACGTAGCGTCGGTTAAAAACGCAGGTGCAAACGTAATAGTTGCGGGAAGTACCGTGTTTAACGAAATTGATAGAAAAGCGATGATAGAAAAACTTAGGAACGCTTAAAAGTTATCAAAAATAATATCTCTCGGCATATAATAGACTGAGAGGTTGAATATGAGAATATATTGTTTTAAGCCACCTAAGTTTATACGTAAAATATTAAAAATTGTTTTTTATAAAAAAAGCAATCAAGAAAACTAAAAAACGTCCCCACCAAATCGGTGGGGACGTTGAATTTTTATTTAACAATAAACTAAATCATATCTATAACTGTTTCATAAATTTTTACGTTGTTATTTAGATTTTCGTTTAGCTTTTTAAACGTTTCCGGTACTGGTGAATAAGCACCGCGATTTAACTTTAGTTTACTGATATCAACCGCTTTGTTCGCGATTAAATTTATACTTTTAGCAGTGTTGCCAATACCTGTATTTATGCAGTGAATATCTAGTTGTTTTTTAATTGCTTGTGTAAAAGATATGGCGCTAGTTGTATAAACGCCGGTAAATGCTACGCCCGCGTTAAACGACGCAAGGCCAAACGCTTTAGAAACGGGGATTTCACTGTCGGAAATATAAACGACGTTTTTAGCCATTCTACCACCGGTAATAGAAGATACTTCTTTGTTCCAGTTATCGTTTGGTCCTAAAACGTAATAAATACCAGATTGCTTTGCTATATCGATATTTTCTTCATCGTTATCGATTACGATAGGGACTGCTTGTTGATAAATTAGCATTTGCGCTAGAATATTACCAAAATTGTTTGCACCAACGATTGCAACGTAGTCACCCTTTTGAATATTCAATTTTTCAATAACGGCAACGGCAAGTGAAATATGCCCGATAAAAAGTGATTCTAAATCAGAAACGTTATCGGGTAAAACGAAAAGTCTGTTCGGGTCAACGGCAACGAAATCGGATAAAAATCCGTCGTAGTCTTCGCCTGCAGTGTAGAGGTCAGAACACTTGTTTTCTTCACCGTTTTTGCAGTTATAACATTCGTTACAAGGACGGTTAGACTCAACGTAAACGTGCTTGCCTTTTTCTAATCCGAAAAGGTTAGCGTTCGTTTCGCTAACGATACCTATACCGTAACTGCCCAAAACCACGCCACTTGCGTCAATTTCACCGTTATAGCGTAAAATATCGGACAGGGTTAAAAGAGTTTTTGTAATTTTAACCTTAGATAACGCTTTTTCTTCGGCGGACGGCGTGATTTCCTTTTCATTCAGTTGTAAAGGTTTAATTAACTTCCAACCTTTCATAAATTCTCCAAAAAATTAATAAAAAAAATGAAAATTACGTTCATTATACAACAATGGATAAAAAAAATCAAGCAAATATGCAATTAATAGCGAAATTAAAAAAAAGGGGAAAAGATTTGTAAAAAGTTGATAATTATAGTTGACTAACGATAAAAAATAATATATAATATGCGAGTAAATCACAAAAAGAGGTGCGTTATGAAACAAGGAATACATCCGGATTATCATGAAGTAACGGTAGTTTGCGCTTGTGGCGAAACTTTTAAAACCGGCTCTACTAAAAAAACGGACGTAATTAAAGTTGATATTTGCAGTAAATGTCATCCTTTCTTTACGGGTAAACAGAAATTAGTTGACACCGGTGGCCGTGTTGATAAGTTCAACAAGAGATATAGCAAAGCAAAATAAAGCTGTATTAACGGTTTTAAGGGTAATTTTACACTTAAAACCTTTTTTTTAGTATAAAACACGATATTAAAAGCAAAAAATGTCTAAAAAAGCAAAGTGTACTTCGATAGGTGGTCAAGCGGTAATAGAGGGCGTAATGATGCGCGGAACTTCTGCTATGGCAACCTGCGTTCGAGACAACGAAGGTATTATACGAACGGAAACTAAGCGGGTTACACCACCTAAAAAGCGTAACCTATTTTTTAGACTGCCTATAATTCGTGGCGTTTTTTCGTTTATTAGCTCGTTAGTTACGGGAACTAGAATACTCATGCGTTCGGCGGAAGTTTTTGGCGAAGCCGAGCCGACAAAGTTTGAAAAATGGGTTTCGAAAAAGTTAAAAATAGACGTCAACAACGTTTTAATAACGTTTTCGTTAGTTCTTGGGTTAGCGCTTGCCATACTTTTGTTCATTTTCTTGCCGTCGCAAATTCGCGTGGGGTTAGAAATTTTATTTAACGTCAAGTTTACAGTGTGGGCAAAAAACTTTATTGAAGGCGGTCTAAAACTAGCCGTGTTTATAAGTTATATTCTACTTTGTTCGCTAATAAAAGACGTTAGGCGCACTTTTATGTATCACGGCGCTGAGCATAAAGTGATATCTTGTTTCGAACATGGGCTCGAACTAAACGTTGCTAACGCAAAAAAATCTTCTAGAGTGCACGACCGTTGCGGAACTACTTTTATGGTTTTCGTAATGGTTATTAGTATACTGGTTTTTGCGCTAATAGAAAGTTTAGTGGGAAGTTCTATAGAAGGCGTGTTTAGGCTATTACTTAAAATTGCTGTGTTGCCACTTGTTGCGGGGCTATCATACGAACTACTAAAGGGCTTGGCAAAAACCGATTGTTTTTTAGTTTTTCCGTTAAAGGTCCCGGGACTATTACTACAACGCATAACAACGAAAGAGCCTACCGACGATATGTTAGAAGTCGCTTTACTTGCTTTTTCTACCGTATTAGAAATGGATAACGATCCAACTATAAAAGAAAAGCAATTCGTTTTTGCGCAAAAATGTAGTGAAGTATTAGAAAAGACCAAAAAAACCTTGCTAAAATACGGCATAGACGAAGAAAGTGAAGCCGAGTGGATAGTGAGTTTGTCTGCTAATCTTAAGAGAGACGATTTAAAAAAGGATATCTTTTTAACTGCTAAACAAGTAAAAAAAATAAATCGCTTAGTCGCTGAAAGGATAACGGGTAAACCGCTTTGGTACTGTGTGGGCGACGTTGATTTTTACGGGTATACTCTAAAGGTAAATGAGAGCGTGCTAATTCCACGACCGGAAACTGAAGAGTTGGTTTACGTAGCAAAACAATTAAATTTAACGGGTAAAACCGTTTTAGATTTATGTACGGGTAGTGGTGCGATAGCAATTGCTATAAAAAAACTAACCACTGCTAACGTTTATGCCTTAGATATAAGCGAGAGCGCGCTTGAAGTTGCTAAACAAAACGCAACGCTAAACGGTGCGGATATAACGTTTATAAAAAGCGATATGTTTGAAAACTTGGGTGAACTAAAATTTGATTTAATCATTTCAAATCCACCGTATATAAAAAGTGAAGATATACCAAAATTACAAAAAGAAGTAAAAGATTTCGAACCGTTATCGGCGTTAGACGGCGGTGAAGACGGACTAGATTTTTATAGAATTATATCAAATAGAGCGAAGGACTATTTGGTGGACGGCGGTGTGTTGTTGCTGGAATGTGGTATAGGACAAGCAAAGGATATCGCCGAACTTTTAAACGGATATAAGACGGTCGAAATAATAAAAGACCTAGAAGGGATAGATAGAATAATAAAGGCGGTTGTTTAATGTTTAAAAAACTAGACAAAATGCTGTTAAGGCACGAAAAATTAAATGAATTAGTTGGTGATCCCGCCGTTATTGCAAATATCGACGAATGGCGTGAATACACCAAAGAACTTGCCGATATAAGCGAAACGGTCGAAACGTATAGCCTATACAAAAAAACCGTTTCCGAACAAGCAGAACTTAAAGAAATGATACCTTTGGAAACAGACCCTGAAATGAAGGCGCTGATGGAAGAAGAAGTATTGTTAAATAAAACTAAAATAGAAAAACTTACCGACGAGTTGCGTATACTTTTAATTCCTAAAGACCCTAACGACGATAAAAACGTTATTATGGAAATACGTGCAGGCGCCGGTGGCGAAGAAGCGAGTTTGTTTGCGTACGAACTTTATAGAATGTACGTTAAATACGCCGAATCAAACAGGTGGAAGACTGAAGAGATAGAAAACAACTCCACCGAACTTGGCGGTGTTAAAGAAGTAGTATTTTCTATTAGTGGAAAATCTGCGTATAGGAAACTTAAATTTGAAAGTGGCGTTCATAGGGTACAAAGGGTGCCTGAAACTGAATCACAAGGCAGGGTTCACACTTCTACGGCAACAGTTGCGGTATTGCCCGAAGTAGAAGACGTAGAAATTAATATAGATGAAAAAGATCTTAAGGTAGACACGTTGCGCAGTAGCGGTGCAGGTGGACAACACGTTAACAAAACGGAATCGTGTATTAGATTAACGCACTTGCCGACGGGTATAGTCGTTTTGTGTCAAGATGAACGTTCACAAACCAAAAACCGTGAAAAAGCGATGAGAGTATTAAAGAGTAGACTTTACGACTTTTATCAATCTCAATACGAAAAAGAGTATTCTGAAAACCGCCGTAGTCAAGTAGGCACGGGCGATAGATCGGAAAGAATTAGAACGTATAACTTCCCACAAGGTAGGGTAACCGACCATAGAATAGGTTTAACGCTATACTCGTTAGAAAATTTTATTATGGGCGATATTGAAGAGATGGTAGAAGCGCTAAACATAGCGGATAGAGAAGCAAAACTTACACAAGGTTTTGAAGACGAAGAATAATAAGGAGAAAACAAATGAGCGTATCTAAGAAAGTAAGCGGAATTGCCCCGTCGTTAACACTAGAAATCACGGCAAAGGCAAAGAAAATGAAAGCGGAAGGGATTTCAATAATCAGTTTCGGTGCAGGCGAACCCGATTTTAATACCCCCGATTACATAATTAACTCAGCAAAAAAAGCACTTGACGACGGTTTCACTAAGTATACCGCGGCGTCGGGTATGCCCGAACTTAAAAAAGCGATATGCGAAAAGTTTAAAAAAGACAATAATTTAGATTATAACCAAAATCAAATAATAATATCAACTGGCGCAAAGAGTTCGCTATATCACGCTATATGCGCTATTGTTGACGACGGTGATGAAGTGATACTTCCTTCTCCATACTGGCTAACTTATCCCGAACTAATAATGCTTGCCGGTGGGAAAACGGTTGCCGTTTCCGCAACCGCAAAAAACGGCTACAAAATTACCGCCGAACAATTAGAAAATGCGATAACCGATAAAACAAAATGCCTTATTCTAAATAGTCCCAACAACCCCACGGGCGCAGTTTATTCTAAAGGGGAAATCGAAGCGATTGCAGTTGTTTGCGAAAAACACGGTTTATTCGTTATATCTGACGAAATCTATGAAAAACTCGTTTATGCAGGCGAAAAACACTATTCAATCGCGCAAGTTAACGATTATATGAAAGAACACACTATAATCGTAAACGGAATGTCTAAAACGTATTCTATGACGGGTTGGAGAATAGGTTATTTAGCAGCGCCTGAAAAAATTGCTAAAGCAATTTCAAGCATGCAAAGTCATACTACGTCGAACGCATGTTCTTTCTCGCAATACGCTTCAGTTACAGCGCTTGTTGATCCCGAAGGCGAAGTGTTTATTTCAAAGATGCAAAAAGTTTTTGATGAAAGAAGAAAATTTATGGTAGAAACGTTGTCTTCTATTAAAGATATCGTGTGTATTGAGCCTAAGGGCGCGTTCTACGTGTTTATAGACGTTTCAAAGTTGTACGGAAAGAGTTATAACGGCAAAATTATTAAAGGCTCGTTAGACTTTGCTGATTGCGCGCTTCAAAAAGGCGTTGCTTTAATCCCTGGTATCGCTTTTGGTGACGACGATAGTATTCGTTTGTCTTACGCTATCTCTCTTGACGATATTAAAGAAGGCTTGAATAGATTAAAGAATTTCATAGAGGAATTAAACTAATGATAGAACTCAATAAAAAGACCAACCTTTTAGAAGAAAAGGTTTATAATTACGAACTTCAAAACGTTGAAAATCCCCAGTTATATCGTGAGATTTTCGATTATGAAAACGTTCCTAAAATTGTTTTTAACAACAGGCACGTTCCTATGAATATGCCAGAAAATATTTGGATAACCGACACCACGTTTAGAGATGGGCAACAATCAACCTCACCCTTTACCGTAGAGCAAATAGTTGAACTTTTCAAATTAATGTCGCGTTTAGGCGGTAAAAACGGTATAATTCGTCAGTCGGAATTTTTCTTATATTCTGAAAAGGATAAAAAAGCTGCAAGAGCTTGTCAAGAACTAGGCTTAGAATTCCCCGAAGTAACTAGCTGGATAAGAGCAAACAAAAAGGACTTTGAGTTAGTTAAAGAAATGGGCTTAAAAGAAACGGGCGTTTTGGTAAGTTGTTCGGATTATCACATTTTCAAAAAAATGAACTTAACCCGTGCGCAAGCGCTTGATAAATATTTAGGCACGGTAAAAGACGCGCTATCTTGTGGAATTCGCCCAAGATGTCACTTCGAAGATATTACTAGAGCAGACTTTTACGGTTTCGTAGTACCCTTCGCTATGGAACTAATGAAATTATCTAAAGAAAGCGGAATAGGTATCAAAATTCGTGCTTGCGATACTATGGGTTTTGGCGTAAACTTCGTAGGTGCGGCGCTTCCACGTTCCGTTCCGGGAATTATATACGGTTTAAGACATTACGCTGAAGTTCCAAGCGAACTATTAGAATGGCACGGACACAACGACTTTTATAAAGTAGTAACCAATGCAACAACCGCGTGGTTATACGGTTGTTCGGCAGTTAACTGCTCGCTTCTTGGAATAGGTGAGAGAACGGGTAATTGTCCGCTTGAAGCGATGGCTATTGAATACGCTTCGTTAAAAGGCACGGCTGACGGTATGGATTTTACCGCAATAACGGACATAGCAAACTACTTCGAAAAAGAAATAGGCTACGTTATTCCGTCTAGAACGCCTTTCGTTGGTAGAAGTTTTAACTCTACGCGAGCAGGAATTCACGCTGACGGAATGCTTAAAGACGAAGAAATCTACAATATATTCGATACCAACAAATTGTTAAACCGTCCTATGCACGTTTCAATCAATAATACTAGCGGGCTTGCCGGTATTGCTTACTGGATAAACGAGTACTATGAATTACCAAAAGAGCATAAAATAGAAAAGACCCATCCAATCGTTGCAAAAGTTAAAGCAATGATAGACAAAGAATACGAAGACGGCAGATGCAGTGTAATGGGCGAAGATGAACTTGACAACATGTTAAGGATATGCGATAAAGATTTTCATAAAAAATTATTGATATACGGCGAATAATTTTAAAAAAGCTATTGAAATTTAGTTTAAGTTGATATAAAATATAATTAAGCAAATGATAGGAGGGAAATTTGCAATGAAAATCATTTACGGACCGAAAGGAACAGGCAAAACAAAGGCAATTATCGCCGAGGCAAACCAAACCTTAGAACAAGCAAAAGGCCATGTTATATTTATAACCGACACCAACCGCTATACTTACGACCTTAAATATCAAATAAGATTTTTAGACGTAACGCAGTTTGCGATTCAGGGAGTTGACGGACTAAGAGGCTTTTTGAAAGGAATAGTTGCCGCAAGTGGCGATAACGAATACATTTTCCTAGATGGTATTGCCAGAATAACGGGTAAACAACTTGGCGAATTAGAGAATATTTTCTCTGCTATGGAAAAACTTGAAAAAGATTTTTCAGTTAAATTTATAGTAACTTGTAGCGCAAGCAAAGAAGAATTACCCGAGTTTATATTAAAGTACGTAATTTAAGTTGATTTTTATAAACAAAATAGTGTAAAATAAGAGTTAGGATATACTAACTCTTATTTTATTTTATTATAAAGGAAGTTTTTAATATGAAATTTATCTCAACACGTGGAAACGATAGTGCGCTTAGCGCAGGGCATGCGATCGCCAAAGGTTTAGCGAGCGATGGGGGATTATTCGTTCCCGAATATTTTCCACAAGTAACGATTACGGAACTTGAAGAAATGCTTAACTGTTCATACGCTGAACGCGCAACCAAGGTCCTTAAAAAATTCCTTACCGAATACGACGAGAAGGAATTACTTTCAGCGTGCGAAAAAGCCTATTCAAAATTTGAAGATAGCGACCCCGCGCCGATAGTTAAAACGGATGAAAATTTTTATATTATGGAACTTTTTCACGGCCCGACTTTAGCGTTTAAAGACGTTGCATTAACGCTTTTGCCATATTTACTTCGTGAAGGTTGTAACCAAAGTGGTATTAAAGAAGAAATTTTAGTTTTAGTTGCAACAAGTGGCGACACGGGTAAAGCCGCGTTAGAAGGTTTTAAAAATCAACCCGGCGTTAAAATCATGGTTTTCTTCCCAAGCGAAGGCGTTTCGGATATGCAAAAAGCCCAAATGACTACGCAAGACGGGGATAACGTTAACGTTGTTGCCGTAAAAGGAAATTTCGACGATTGTCAAACGGCGGTTAAACGTATTTTTTCGAGCAAAGAAATTAATCTTGAATTACTTAACAAATCGGTTAAACTTTCAAGTGCAAACTCCATTAACTTCGGCAGACTTGCGCCACAGATAACTTATTATTTTTCGGCTTATCTAGACATGTGCGAAAGTGGCGAAATAAATATGGGGGATAAAATTAACTTTGTAGTTCCTACGGGTAATTTCGGTAATATCCTTGCAGGATATTATGCAAAACGAATGGGGCTTCCTATAGAAAAACTCGTTTGCGCATCAAACTCTAACAACGTTTTAACGGAGTTTTTTGCGTCGGGTGATTATGATATTAATAGGGAATTCTTTAAAACTATGTCGCCCTCAATGGATATTTTGATTTCTTCTAACCTAGAACGTTTAGTGTTTGAACTGTCAAATAGAGATTGCGCTATTACTAAGGCTAGAATGGATCAACTTAAACAATCGGGTAAATATTCGATTGATGAAGCGGGACTAGAGAAACTTAACGAAGAGTTTTACGCCGATTTTTGTGATGAAGAAGATTGTCTAAACGAGATAAGCGACTTTTTTGAAGAATACGGCTACGTTTTAGACCCGCATACCGCCGTTGCCGTTTCGGTTGCAAATAATTTCAAACGTTATACGGGGGACGAGTTGCCGACGGTTGTACTGTCAACAGCAAGCCCGTATAAGTTTACGCAAAGCGTGCTAAAAGCAATAGGTGGTAAAGTAGAAAAAGATGCTTTTTTATGTGCGGAAAAACTTTACAGTCTAACGGCTATGCCTGTTCCGGAGCAAATTCGCTCGTTAAAGGGCAAAGAAAGACGTTTTAATAAAGTAATTGAACGTAATGAAACCGAAAAGGCGGTTTTAGAGTTCGTAAAGTAAAAATTCAATTTTATTTTAACGTTAAATTAGTAAGATAAAGCGGAATTATTTAGGGGAAATTAAAAATGGAAAACAAGAAAATACTTTTCTCGGCAATTCAACCGAGCGGAATTTTAACGATAGGCAACTATTTAGGTGCGTTAAAAAACTTTAAAAAACTACAAAGCGACTATAACAGTATTTTTGCGCTAGCTGACCTTCATACGTTAACGGTTAAACAAGACCCGCAAATATTAAGAAAAAATACTTATGAGTTAACCGCGTTATATTTGGCGTGTGGGATAGACGTTTCAAAGTCTATTTTGTTTGCTCAATCACACGTTCCCGCTCACGCCGAACTTGCTTGGGTACTAAACACGATAGCAACGCCGGGCGAACTTTCCCGAATGACGCAGTTTAAGGATAAAAGCCAAAAACACGAAGATAATATCAATATGGGTTTAATGGATTACCCCGTTTTAATGGCTGCGGATATACTTTTATACCAAACTGAACTAGTTCCTATCGGGGCGGACCAAAAACAACATTTAGAACTTGCACGTGACCTTGCTATAAGGTTTAACGGAAGGTTTGGTGAAACTTTTAAAGTGCCCGATGGATATATTGCAAAAACGGGCGCTAGAATTATGAGCCTACAAGATCCGCTTCATAAAATGAGTAAATCAGACGCAAACGTTAACGCCTTCATTTCAATGGATGATGATACCGACACCATTATTCGTAAATTCAAAAGGGCGGTAACTGATAGCGATAACAAGATTGTTTATTCCCCAGAAAAACCGGGTATTAGCAACTTGTTAACGATTTATTCCTTGTTTACCGGTCAAAGCATTGAAAGTGCTGAAAAAGAGTTTGAAGGTCAAGGTTATGGCCAGTTTAAAATTAAAGTTGGTGAAGCCGTTGCACAAGTTATAGACCCGATAAGGCAAGAAAAGAATAAGTTGCTTGCAGACAAGGGATATTTAGACGACGTTCTAGCGAACGGTGCTAATTTTGCTAGTAAGCTTGCGTATAGAACGCTTGATAAAGTGTATAAAAAAGTGGGCTTAGTAGCTAGAAAGAGAGGTT
>CAJGCK010000016.1 GCA_904501795.1 uncultured Clostridia bacterium | reverse complement strand
CGTTACCGACGTTGTTGCAAACGAAGTAGAGTTTTTAACGCCGAAGGGCGCTCAAAACGACGCTGATGGGGACGTAGAAAGCGTTACCGCTAAAAGAGAACGTCCTCAATTGGAAGCGATTGACGATAATCAACTTCCGTTCTAACGGCACAAACCGTTTTATTTACAGTTAATAAGGAGATTAAAAATGGAAGAAAATACCAATTTAACCGCTCAACCCACCGCTCCTGTAGCAACGGGTAAAGAAGGTAAAAAATTCGTAAAAAGAATTCCCCGCAGAAAAGTTTGCGCTTTTTGTCAAGCAAAGACCGAAGTAATCGACTATAAGGATATCAACACCTTAAAGAAATATATTACCGAAGGCGGAAAAATTCTTCCTAGACGTATGACCGGCGTTTGCGCAAAACACCAAAGAGTTTTAGCAAAAGCAATCAAACGTGCAAGGATTGTAGATTTATTACCGTTCAAAGGCGAATAATCAAACAAAACAAAAAGCCCCTGCGAAAAACTGCAAGGGCTTTTAATTTTTTTGTTTTTAAGCATTTAACGCATTAGAGCAGTAAGGACAAATGTGAACGGTGTTTTTCTTTGCGGTAAACGTTGCTCCACAGTACGGGCATTTAACGGCAACGCTGTTTTTTCGTTCTTCTTCTTTAGCAACGAAATTTTTAGATTTAACGTATTCGCCTATTCTAACGTAATTGTCAAGCAAACCTTTTCTATACGCAAGGTCAACGTATCCACGTGTTTTGTTCTCTGCTAAATTAATTTTTTTAGCAAGTTCTTTTATTGTAATGCACTCGGTTTGTTCTAAAGTTTCCGTTAAAGCGTATAATATTTGGTTAATTCTGTCATTATTTTGTTTAACGCTTTTTGCATAATAATATAAAAAACCAGCGCTTGTAAAAGATGCTAAACCTAAAAAGATAAAAAGTATACCAAAGTAATTAGATAGTGCGCATAAAATAATTCCCGTTAAAAAAAATATTCCACCTAAAACGGCTAAGAATATAATAAAATATTTAAACGCTTTAGAATGCCTTTCAATTATTCCTTCAATGTCATAAAATTTCATAACAAACTCCTTCCTAAAAGAATTTTATAAAAAATTAAAAGAAAAGTCAATAGAAAAATTTGATATAACCGTAAACGATTTTCTAATTTAAAAAAACACGTGTTTTTTGCATATATTTTAAAAAATACTCAAAAAAAAGTAATTTGATATTGACGGTTGAATAAATATGTTATATAATAATGTTAATAAATTGGGAGGTGGTTTCTTATGGAAATCAAGTTTGCAAACGAAGAACAAGTTATAAAATCTTGGGATTATGCGAAAAGTGGAAAAAGATTTAGCAAAGATAAAGTTCAACACAACTTAACGCTTACCAACAAACGTGTAATCGCAACGTCTGAAAACGCTACCGCGTTAAAGAGAGACGAAGTTCCGATCAAAGCGGTTAAAAACGTATCGGGCGAATTTAGAAAAAACGGTAAATTATTACCTATTCTTAAAATCGTATTCGGCGCGCTATTTACCGTATGTATTATCGGTATTATCATTAAAGGTTTCGGCATTAAAATGTTATCAGCAGGAATCAGCGAACTTAAATCTTGCGTATTCGAATTAACTTTAATAACTTCTGGTCAAGAAGGTTCTGCTCTTAAAGTTGGTGCAACGTCTGGCAGAATAAAACTAAACACCACGAAGTTCAAAGTTTATACCGACAAAGTTGTTGCAAGAGAAATTATAAACGAAGTTGGTGCAATAGTTGCAGATAATCACGAATAATTAACTAAAAAACGGCTAGAACATAGCCGTTTTTTGTTAGTTTTTTTCATTAAGTTTAACGCACTCGCCTGTTATTGCAGATTGAAACATCATCCAGTAACCGTCGCCCGTAGTGTCGAAAACAGAAAGTGGAATAAACGAACAATACCCTTCGAGTTGTTTGGGTGGCGTGGAAGAATACTTTGCGGGAACTCCGTAGCAAATATATTTTTCCACTCCGTCGCATTTTACTAATCCCACCACGTAATATTTATCTTTGGCATAGTTGATTTTTGCCCAAGTGCTTTCGGGTACTAATCGTGAAAGAGCAAGTTCGGGTGGAAACTTAATAAAAATAGCGTCTAACTCTTGTTTTGCGGTGTAGTAGTAGGGGTTTGATTCGTCGTACGACGGGCTTGAGAATAGGTCTGTTTCATCTTCAATATCAAAATTTTTCGAGAATTCTTCTTCCGTTTTCGTTTGGCGCTCGCAATTAAACCCGCCATTTTCATTTCGTACGCAGTTTCCATTATTCAACTCGCTTAAAATAAAATTTTCGTTTTTTTCAAACTCGAAATAATTCTCCGTGGCAACTACTTCGTCGTCGTATTTGTCTAAAAGAGTTTCTTTTGAACTCTCGTTTGTTTGCGTGGCGCGTTTTTCTTCTTTAAGCTTTGCGGTTTTTTCCTTTTGCTTAAAATCTAAAAGGCATTTATCGAACACCGCTTTTTTAAAGTCGTTTACGTTGATTTTATTATTATCGCTTGCAAAAACTACTAACGTGGGCAAGTTTTCGTCGATAAAACTAACGCCTACCGCAACGCCTTCGCACGATTTTAGGGGAGATGGCAAAATTTTTGTGATTGACTGCGGGGCTTTTCCAAGCTCGAAAGTATATAAATTCTTGTTTTGTTCTAGAATAAATAAGTAAAACTGTCCTTTATTAGCGGGGGCAACGTTGATAAGTGAAAGGGAAAACGACGTGATGCCGTTTTCGTTTTCAATCCTAAAAATCCCACTAACTAACTTTTCGCCAACGCTAAACCCTTCAGAAACCTGTTTGCAAACCAATATTTTCTTTTCGAACATAAAACACCCAACGCAATTTAAAATATAACGCAACAAATAAAGTAAAATAAATTTATAGTATTATACAATATAAACATATACTAAAAATGAAAAATAAGAACGAAAAGGGTAAAAAAAGGTCGAAAAAGGGTACGGTTTTTTACTAAAAACAACAAAAAAATTGATAAAAGTTTAATTCAATAACTTTACAATTAATTTTTTATATAGTATAATTATCCTAAAGATTGAGTGAATAATACTGAACAAGTATAAGCACTATCATTTTTTTAGGTAAATAATGGCTTTAAGCCACTAATATAAGGAGATATATTATGACTAAGAACAAGAAAGTTTTAGATTTCATCCAACAAACTCAAGAACTTTGCCAACCCAAAGAAATCGTTTGGATAGATGGAAGCGAAGAACAACTCGAACAATTGAGACAACAAGCCGTAGACGAAAAGATTTTGATCAAACTTAATCAAGAAAAGTTGCCCGGTTGTTATCTTCACCGCACTACCGTTAACGACGTAGCAAGGGTAGAAGGTAGAACTTTCATTTGCTCAAAAAATAAAGGCGATTCTGCTCCCATCAACAACTGGATGGAAACGGGCGAAGCTCTAACGCTTATGAACGGGCTTTTCAAAGACGTTATGAAAGGCAGAACCATGTACGTTATTCCCTATTCAATGGGCGCTGTAGGTAGTAAATTTTCTAAAATAGGTATCGAACTTACCGATTCTATCTACGTTGTATTGAACATGGCTATCATGACCAGAGTTGGTAAAGCCGTGTTAGACGCTTTGGGTGACGGTGATTTTATCAAAGGTTTACACTCTTATGCAGAACTATCTGAAGAAAAGAGATATATAATGCATTTCCCCGAAGAAAACGCAATTATGTCAATCAACTCTAACTATGGCGGAAACGTTTTATTAGGTAAAAAATGTTTTGCACTTCGTATTGCTTCATACCTTGGTAAAACGGAAGGTTGGATGGCAGAACACATGCTTATTTTAGGCATCAAAAATCCTAAGGGCGAAAAGAAATATATTGCTGCAGCATTTCCAAGTGCTTGCGGTAAAACCAACCTTGCGATGTTAATTCCACCGGCACTTTATAGAGAAAAAGGCTATGAAATTGAATGCGTGGGCGACGATATCGCTTGGATAAGAGTTGGCGAAGACGGAAGACTTTGGGCAGTTAACCCCGAAAACGGTTTCTTCGGCGTTGCTCCCGGAACCAACTTAAAATCTAACCCCAACGCATTAAAATCTACTATGAAAAACACCATTTTCACCAACGTTGTTGAAAATTTAGACGACGAAACTGTTTGGTGGGAAGGTCTTGATAAAAATCCGCCGAAGAACGCGCTCGACTGGAAAGGCAATCCTTGGAACGGCGATATGAAAGATGCTGATGGAAAGGCTATTAAGGGCGCACACCCCAACAGCCGTTTCACCGCACCTGCAATCAACTGCCCGTGCATTTCAGATCAATTTGAAGCACCTAACGGCGTTCCTCTATCGGCAATCGTGTTCGGTGGTAGAAGAGCAAAAACTGCTCCGCTAGTATATCAATCGAAAGACTGGAATAATGGCGTATTCGTTGGCTCTATCATGGCGAGCGAAACCACTGCTGCGGCAACCGGTGCAGTAGGCGTTGTAAGACGTGACCCAATGGCAATGCGTCCTTTCGTTGGTTACAACATGGGCGATTATTTCAACCATTGGATTGAAATGGGTAAAAAGATTAAAAATCAACCCAAGATATTCAACGTAAACTGGTTTAGAACGGACGATAACGGCAACTTTATATGGCCGGGTTTTGGTGACAACATGCGTGTTCTTGACTGGATTATCGATCGTTGCGACGACAAGGTTGACGCAAAAGAAACGCCAATCGGTTACGTTCCTAATGCGGAAGACATCAATATCGAAGGTCTTGAAGACGTTACCGTTGATACCATTAAAGATTTGTTAACGGTTGACACTGAAAACTGGAAGAAAGAAGCAGAAGGCATTGAACAATTCTACGGCGAACTTACCAGAGTTCCTGAAGAATTATACGCTCAACTCGATCAATTAAAGAAAAACCTTAATAAATAATAAACAAAGAAAGACGTCGTGCTAAAAAGCACGGCGTTTTTTTGTATAAAAAATGCTTATAAAGGGAAGAAAAAAGGTAGGAGGTGCTTATGCATAATTTAGTTACACAAAAAGAACTTTCACTATTAGAAGACCTTTTATGCGCAAAAGTAAACGTTATTAAAAAAGCAAGACTATACGAGAGAACGCTGACTGACCCCACGTTAGTTGAAGAAATAAAAGAAATTGCAAACAACCACGAACGCCGTTTTAACGAACTTTTGAACGTGGTAAAGGGGGATTAGTATGCCTAGTTATAAAAACGAAGTAACGCTTAATGAAAAAGATACTTTAACCGATTTGCTGTTTGCCAGCAAAAATCTAATGAAGTTATATGCCTTAGTTATAACCGAAACTGTTAGTAGCGGGCTTAAAAAAACTTTGCTTACCCAGTTTAACGACCTTTCAAAAGATCAACTTGCCGTGTTTTTTCTTATGACGGAAAGGGGGTATTACCAGACACAGTCGGCAGAAAAGGAAGCAAAAAAAGAATTTCTTGACAAATTTTCATGCGCGGAAATAAATTTGTGTTAAAATCCTTGATAAAAAATTAAAAAAGGTTTATACTTTTTTCAAGAAGGTTTTCGGACAACACTTCTATAAAACAACCGAAAAATAGGCTAATAGACCTTTTTCGGCGTAAAAAATTCACCCGTCCGCAAAGGGTCTTTATTTTATGCTAAAAACAACCAAGTTTCTAACTAGAACGGGCGCAATAGCGGGTTTGTACGCGGTATTGTCCCTTTTAACTTTACCTATATCAAGTGGCGTTATCCAGTGTAGAGTAAGCGAAGGGCTTTCGTTATTGCCTTTACTATTCCCCGAAAGCGCATGGGGACTATTTATAGGCTGTCTGCTTTCAAATATACTAACCGGTTGCGCCGTGTGGGACGTTTTTTTGGGTAGTCTAGTAACGTTGATTTGTGCAATTTTCACAGCCCTTGTTGGTAAATATATAAAAAATTCCGCACTTAAAATAATTTTAGGCGGGCTATCCCCTGTGGTTTTGAACGCACTAATTTTACCGCTTGTGTGGATATTGTGCTACGGCGCTTTGTCGTACGTCTATTTAACCCAGTGTGCCATACTATTTTTAGGACAAGCCGTTTCGGTCTACGGCATAGGCACGCCGTTATATTTAGCCCTAAAAACTCTTTCAACAAAGAATTTGCTAAAATAGACAAAAATAATTTTATTAAAAAAGCCCTTTTATAAAAAAGGGCTTAAAAATTTTTAAAAAGGGCGTAAAATTTCTTGACTTCAATACTTTACCGTGCTAAAATGTTAAAGTAATAAAGTAGGAAGGTGCGAAAATGAAAAACGAAAAGAACAAAAATTTTAATACTTTGTACAAGGCGATATTGTCGTTAGAAACGGAAGAAGAGTGCGCAGATTTTTTCTACGATCTTTGTACGATAAAAGAATTAGAAGCGATGGACCAACGTTTAGAAGTGTGCATGCTTTTAGACAAGGCTAAAAACTATAACGAAATTTCCGCGCTAACGGGGGCTAGTTCGGCAACGATTAGTAGGGTTAGAAAGTGCTATTATTATAGCGAAGGTTATAGGACTGTTCTAAAAAAATTAAAAAATTTGGGTAATTAGTATGTTTTCAGTATTAAAAACAAAAGAAAAAATTATTTTGCCGTTGCGTTCGGTGTACAAGAAATACGGGTATAGCGAATACACCGTAAATAAATTTGAAGAATACGATCTTTACGCAAAAAATAAAGATTTTTTAGTGTCGGGTAGAGTAATAACTTTTACCGATACCGACGGGAAACTTCTTGCGCTAAAGCCTGACGTTACTTTATCTATAATTAAAAATTGTAAAAACATAGAAGGCACTAAAAAGTATTTCTATGACGAAAGCGTTTTTAGGGTTAGCGGTGGCACGGGCGCGTTTAAGGAAATTACTCAAGCGGGATTAGAGTGCTTGGGAAAGGTGGACGACTACCAAATTTACGAAGTATTATTCCTTGCGTTATCAAGCCTTTCGTGTTTTAGCAAAGAATTCGTGCTATATTTATCCGACCTTGATATAGTAACGGCAATAATGGATAAAGCAAAACTTTCAATAGAAGCGAAGAACAAAATTTTAAACTGTTTAAGTAGCAAGTCTATATCAGGCGTAAAAGAAACGTGCTTAGAAAACGGCATTTGTGCAGAAGATGAAAAATTATTAGTTTCGCTTATAAAAACTAACGGTAACTATGAAAAGGTTAAGAACGTACTAAATTCTTTCGTTGTAGATGAAAAAAGCAAGATTGCCGTGGAACGATTTAACAAAATACTTTCGTTGTTAAGCGCTACGGAGTACGGCAAAAATATAGTGGTAGACTTTTCGGTTGTTAACGACGTTAATTATTATAACGGCATAGTGTTTAATGGTTTTATAGAAGGCGTGCCCACAAGCGTGTTATCGGGCGGGCAATACGACAATTTAATGATAAAAATGGGCAAGAACGGTTGCGCGATAGGGTTTGCGGTATACGCGAATAGACTTGAAAACTTATTTATAGATAAAGAAAACGAGAAGATTGCTTATTTAATTTACGGCAACGATACACCGTTAGAAGAAATTTTTTGCGCCTTCAAAAAGTTAAGTCAAAAGTATAATAGCGTTAAAGCCCAAACTACTCGTCCCGAAGAAGACGGCGCAGTGGTTGTGGATTTAACTAAAGGGGAAAAGGTATGCTAAACGTTGCGTTGCCAAAGGGAAGACTTGGCGAAAAGGTGTATAACCTGTTCGAACAAGCGGGGTACGAGTGTCCTTCGATAAAAGAGAACAACCGAAAACTTATTTTTGAAAATCCCGAAAAGCAGATTAGATACTTTTGGGTAAAGCCGTCCGACGTACCTATTTACGTAGAACGTGGCTCGGCGGATATAGGCGTTGCAGGGAAGGATATTTTGTTAGAATATTCACCCGAAGTGTACGAACTTCTTGACTTAAAAATGGGCAAGTGCAGTATGGCGGTTGCGGGCAAGAAAGATTTTATAGACGATAACCGTCGCCCGTTGATAGTTGCAACGAAGTTCCAAAAAATAGCAAAGCAGTATTACGGTATGCAAGATAGACAAATAGACATAGTTCACTTAAACGGTTCGATAGAAATTGCGCCGATATTAAACCTTGCAGACGTTATAGTGGATATAGTTGAAACGGGCACGACCTTAAAAGAAAACGACTTAAAAGTAATAGACAAATTTTTGCCAATAAGCGCAAGACTTATAGCCAACAAATCGAGTTACGCGTTCAAGCGCGAACTAATAGAAAAAATAAAAGAAAGCCTTTATCAACTTACTAAGGAGCAATTATGATAAAAATACTAGATTACCAAACCGTAGATAAACGTCAAATCTTTGCTCGCGTTGAAAAGGTGAATTCAGTTACTAATACCGTTACTGAAATATTAGATAGCGTAAAAAGTCAAGGCGACAAAGCGCTTAAATATTTCGCTGAAAAATTTGACGGTGTGATTTTAGATGAATTAAAGGTAACCGAAGAAGAAATAGACAAGGCTTTCACTTTGTCCGACCCTGAATTTGTTGAAGTTCTTGAAACGGCGAGAGACAATATCAAAGAATTCCATGAAAAACAAATGCGAGAAGGTTTTCAAATCCAAAGGAAAGACGGCGTAGTTTTAGGCCAAAAAGTTTTGCCGATGGAAAGGATTGGGTTATACGTACCAGGTGGAACGGCAAGTTATCCGTCAACAGTTTTAATGAACGCAATCCCTGCAAAGATAGCGGGAGTAAAAGAACTTGTTATGGTAACGCCCGCTAAAAAAGACGGGCAAGTTTCTCCAGAAATATTAGTTTCGGCTAAAATTGCGGGGGTAGATACCATTTATAAAATAGGCGGGGCACAAGCGGTTGGAGCACTTGCATACGGCACGGAAAGTATAAAGAAAGTGGATAAAATTGTTGGGCCTGGTAATGCTTACGTTGCCGAAGCAAAAAGGCAAGTTTTTGGCAAAGTTGCAATCGATATGATAGCAGGGCCTAGCGAAATTCTTATCGTTGCTGACGCTAATTGTAGCGCGGTTAATCTTTCCGCCGACTTATTGTCCCAAGCGGAACACGACAAAATGGCAAGCGCGGTGCTTATAACCACCGATATAGACCTTGCTAAAAAAGTTCAAGCGGAACTAGAAGTTCAAATTGAGAAATTGCCCCGTCGCGAAATTGCAAGGGCGAGCATAGACGACAACGGTAAAATAATCGTTGTTAAAGATATAAAAACGGCTATAGAACTAAGCAACGAAATTGCGCCCGAACACTTAGAACTGTGCGTAGATAACCCCTTTGAACTTTTAGAAGAAGTTAAAAACGCAGGCTCTGTATTCCTAGGCAAAAATTGTCCGGAAGCGCTTGGCGATTATATTGCGGGCACTAACCACACGTTGCCAACTAACGGTACGGCAAGGTTTGCTTCTCCGTTATCCGTCGACGATTTTATTAAAAAAACACAATATATATATTACACTGAAAGCGCACTTGATAATGTTAAAGAGAAGGTAGAATTATTCGCTAATAAAGAAGGGCTTTTTGCTCACGCAAATAGTGTAACCGTGAGGAAGGAGAATAAATGAAAAGTTTTTTAAGTTCAAGACTGTCGTCGCTCACTCCTTACGTTCCGGGCGAGCAACCGAAGCAGGCCGTTATCGTTAAATTGAATACTAACGAATCACCCTTTCCACCATCGAAAAAGGCAATAAACTTTGGTAAAAAAGCGCTAAAAACCACTAGGCTTTATTGCGATATAGAGTGCACTGCTCTAAAAAAAGAATTTGCGAAAAGATACGGAGTTGAAGAAAACCAGTTGCTTTTTACCAACGGTTCAGACGAGATATTGTATTACGCGTTTAACGCGTTTTGCGATGAAAAGGTCGGCGCTGTGTTCCCCGATATAACGTACGGGTTTTATAAAGTTTTTGCAAACTTAAACGGTATAAGGTACAAAGAAATTCCCTTAAAAGAAGATTTAAGCGTTGATATAAAAGATTACTATTCGGCAAACGCCACCGTTTTTATTGCAAACCCTAACGCGCCTACGGGCAAATATTTAAGCGTTAGCGATATAGAAAAAATAGTTAAAGAAAACCCAAATAACGTAGTGGTAATAGACGAAGCGTATATCGACTTTGGCGGAGAAAGCGCGGTTAAACTTATAAAAGAATACAACAACTTATTAGTTACGCAAACGTTTTCTAAATCACGCTCGATGGCGGGGGCAAGGTTAGGCGTTGGTATCGCTAACCAAAAGCTGATAGAAAATCTTAAACTGATAAAGTTTTCTACTAACCCCTACAACGTAAACGCGGTCACGCAGGCTAGCGGGTTGGGGTCGCTAAAAGATGAAAAGTATTTTAAGAACAACTGTAAAACAATAATAGAAAACAGAGAAGAGTTAATATCTTTTTTAGAAAGTTTAGGGTTTTACTGCACCAAATCTTGTGCCAACTTCGTTTTTTGCAAGACGGATAAGATTTCGGGCGAGAAACTGCAAGGACTACTTAGAGAGCGTGGAATACTCGTTAGACACTTTAAATTGCCACGGATAAGCGAATATCTAAGAATAACCGTCGGTTCTAAAAAACAAATTAAAATTCTTGAAAAAAATATAACTGAAATAATGGAGAGTATAGTATGAGAAAAGCAAACGTAAAACGTCAAACCAACGAAACCAAAATAAACCTTTCGTTAAATTTAGACGGCAAGGGAGTGGCGGATATTTCAACGGGCTGTGGTTTTTTAGACCATATGCTTACGCTTTTAACTGCACACGCTCAGTTTGATATAAAACTAAGATGCGTGGGCGATACTTTCGTGGATTATCACCACACTGTAGAAGACGTGGGAATAGTTTTTGGTCAAGCGTTAAAAACGGCGCTTGGCGACAAAAAAGGAATAAATCGTTACGGGGATAAAACCATCGTTATGGATGAAGCGTTAGTTTTAACCGCAATAGATTTATCGGGAAGGAGTAGTTTATGCTATGATTTAGAAGTTCCTGCAATCAAGGTTGGTGATTTCGATACCGAATTAGTTGAAGAATTTTTTGCGTCGTTCGTTAGGAACGCGGAATGCGGTCTACACGTTAAAAAACTAAACGGAAAGAATACTCACCACATAATAGAGTGCGCCTTTAAGTCGTTTGCAAGAACGCTTAAAGAAGCGGTGGCAATAGACAAAAACTCTAACTTAATTCCTAGCACGAAAGGGGTTCTTTAATGGTAGCGATAGTAGATTACGGCGTGGGCAACCTGTTTTCGCTAAAAAGTTCGCTGTTATCTATAGGCGAGCAGGTCATAATAACCAAAGATGAAACCCAACTGAAAAATGCCGATAGAATTATTTTGCCGGGCGTTGGTGCGTTTGGTGACGCAGTAAAAAAACTTGCTGAAAACGGACTAGACCAAAAGGTAAAAAATTTAGCGCTTGCAGGCAAACCCGTTTTAGGCATTTGTCTTGGAATGCAAATGCTTTTAGAAAAGAGTTACGAATACGGCGAACATAAAGGGTTGGGGCTAATTAAAGGCGAGATTAGGCCTATTAGCGAAGTAGTTCCGCCTACCTATAAGATACCGCATATCGGTTGGAACGCGTTAAACTTTAAAAGGGAAAGTCCGCTATTTAAATACGTTAAAAACGGAGATTTCGTGTATTTCGTGCACTCGTATTACGGCGCGAACTGTCCTTCCGTTATTGCAGACACTGAATACGGAGCGAATTTGACGGCGGTAGTTGCAAACGGCAACGTTTACGGTTGTCAGTTCCATCCCGAAAAAAGCGGAGAAGTAGGCTTAAAAATTCTAAAAGCCTTTTGTGAACTTTAAGGAGAATAAAATGAAAATTTATTTAGTTAGACACGGAGAATCTAAGGCAAACGAACTAAACGTATTTTTAGGGCACGGCGACCTTGATTTGACTGAAAAGGGACGACTTCAAGCGGAAAAAACCGCAAATTTTCTTAAAGACGTTAAGGCAAACGCTATTTATTCTAGCGACCTTTCGAGAGCGTATAATACCGCTCTTGCCACGGCGGAAAAGTTAAATCTTCCTATCATCAAAGATAAGGGGCTTAGAGAAATAGACGCGGGCGAGTGGGATTTTATGCCGTACGTCGAATTAGCAAAAAGGGATAAAGAAGGAATTACCACTTGGATAACAAACTTTTCCGAAGCCAAGTGTTTTGGTGGAGAGAGTGTTAAAGAAGTTCAAAAACGCATGGTTAGTACGATAGACAAAATCGTAAAAGAGAACTTAGGCAAAACCCTGTTGCTTTTTTCACACGCGACGTCTATTAGGGCGTTCGTTGCCTTTTGTATAGACGAAAAAGATATGCAAAAAATACCGTGGGTGAACAACGCTTCGGTTACCGTGTTAGAGTATAACGACGGTAAATACACTTTATTAGAATACGGGAAAGACGATTTTATGGACGGAATATCCACGTCGCTTCCACAAGGCATTTAAATTTAAGGACTTATTATGAAAATTTTTCCAGCAATAGATTTATACGCGGGCAAGGCGGTTAGACTGTTTAAGGGCGATTACGACAAGATGACCGTTTATAGCAACCACCCCGAAGAAATAGCGCAAGACTTTTTTAACAAAGGCGCAAGGTGTATGCACGTTGTTGACTTAGAAGGCGCAAAAACGGGCGAAACACCAAATATCGATACTATCAACAAACTCGTTAAAACTTTTAACGGCGAGATTGAAGTTGGTGGTGGAATAAGAAGCGAAGCAGTTATAGAAAAGTATTTGAGCGCAGGCGTTAATCGTGTTATCTTAGGCACGATAGCGGTTGAAAACCAAAACTTTTTAGTTAGCGCCGTTAAAGAATTTGGCGATAAAATTGCAGTTGGCGTAGATATTAAAGACGGGTTCGTTGCCATAAAGGGTTGGACCGAAAAATCTTGTTTCGACGGTATAGAGTTTTGTCAAAAAATGCAAGATTTGGGCGTTAAAACCATAATTTGCACCGACGTTAGCAAAGACGGGGTTATGCAAGGGGCTAATCATCAGCTGTATAAAACGCTTTCAAAAAAACTCCAACTAAACGTTATTGCAAGTGGCGGTGTTTCTTCGATAACCGACGTGTTACGCCTAAAAGAAACGGGTGTTTACGGTGCAATAATAGGCAAAGCGTATTATACCGGCGCAATTAAATTAGACCAAGCAATAGGGGTAGCAAACGATGATAACTAAAAGAATAATCCCTTGTTTAGACGTTAAAGACGGCAGAGTTGTTAAGGGAACTAATTTTAAGGGTTTAGCGGACGTCAACTCTCCCGTAGAACTAGCGAAATATTATAGCGGTTGCGGAGCGGATGAGTTGGTGTTTTACGACATAACGGCGTCAAGCGAAGGAAGAAAACTGTTTACTAAAGTTTTAACCGAAGTTGCGTCGCAAATTTTTATCCCCTTAACAGTAGGCGGTGGAATAAACACCGTTGAAGACTTTGACAGGGTGCTTAAATGCGGTGCGGACAAAGTAAGCGTTAATTCAGGCGCTATCAAAGACCCAAGCGTGATACTTAATTCGGCAAAAAAATACGGCAACCAGTGCGTAGTGTTGTCGGTAGACGTTAAAAAAGTCGACGGGGAGTATTTAGTTTTCGCCAAAGGCGGAAGAGATAATACGGGTATAAACGCTATCGAGTGGATAAAAAAAGGCGTGTCGTTAGGCGCTGGCGAGATAGTGGTTAATTCCATTGATACCGACGGGGTAAAAGGTGGCTTTGACTTGCCACTACTTGAAAGGGTGTGTAACGTTATAGACGTGCCCGTTATCGCGTCTGGCGGAGCGGGGAACGAAAAACATTTCGTTGACTTGTTCAAGAGTTTGCCAAAGGTAGACGCGGGGCTTGCCGCATCAATCTTCCATTTCGGGCAAGTGGAGATAAAAGAACTTAAAAAAACGCTTAATAAAGAAGGAATTCCCGTAAGGATATAAGGAGAAAGAATATGATAGATATTAACCAACTAAAATTTGACGAAAAAGGGCTTATTCCCGCAATAGTAGTGGACGAAAAAAGTAAAAAAGTTTTAACTCTTGCATATATGAGTAAAGAGAGTTTAGGAATCACCATAGCCGAAAAAAGAACGTGTTTTTATAGTCGTTCAAGGCAAACTTTGTGGCGCAAAGGAGAAACGAGTGGAAACGTTCAAGACGTTGTTTCAATAACCGCCGATTGTGATTTTGACGCGCTTACCGTGGTGGTAAATTCGCAAGGACCCGCTTGCCACACGGGCGAAGAAAGTTGCTTTTTTAACCCCGTTTGGAAAAACGAAGAGTTAAAAGAATTTTCTTTACAAGACTTATACGAACTTATTAAAGGCAGAAAGATTAACAAACAAGAAGGCTCTTACACCACTTATCTATTCGAAAAAGGGATAGACAAAATTCTAAAAAAGGTTGGTGAAGAGAGTACCGAAGTTATAATCGCTGGTAAAGCCAACGATAAAAAAGAAACCATTTACGAACTTGCCGATCTTTGCTACCACGCACTAGTTTTGATGGTAGAGATGGGCATAGACGTAAAAGACGTTCACGACGAACTTTCTTCAAGGCACGTTATTGACAAAAAAATAAAACAAGAAAAGATGACGAAATAAAAAACACCATCGAAAAACAAAAGACTAGTCCTTATAGATGCTAGTCTTTTTTATTTATTAAAAACCCTTTTTATTTTTTATTCATAGTATATTTATACCGCTCATAAACTTTTAGGGGTATAAAAAATGGAACTAACCTATAACGAATTAAGAAAGAGAGACGTTATAAACGTTTCGGACGGGCGATGCTTAGGGAATATTATAGACCTTACGTTAGAATTTCCAAGGGGCGTGTTGTCGGGGATAACCGTGCCTGGCAAAAGAACGCGCAGAATATTTTCTTTTTTTAACAAATCGCAAGTGTTTATCGACGTTTCGCGAATAATAAAAATCGGTAGCGACGTTATTTTAGTAGATTTAAGGTGTGGTGACTTGTGTGGGGAATCGAGCAAAATTTCAAAACCTCCAAAAAGCCCACCGAGAAGAGATAAGTGTGAAGAGCCGTGTTCTTCACACGATTTTCCGTGTTGCGAAGATTTATTAGGTGCGCAACACGGTAACGTAAAAATAGACGAAGCAGATTATTAGAGAACAAAAATTTTTAAAACCCCCTTGAAAACAGGTTGCGTTTATTATATAATAAACTTAGTTGCGGTAGGCAACTTATATGATAGGGTAAATTAAATAAAAGGGGGAAACTTTATGGGGCAATTTAATGCGGACAATATTAGAAATATTGCAATAATAGGGCATAGCGGAGAAGGTAAGACTTCGCTTTGTGAAGCGATATTATTTAACGGCAAGAGTATCGATAGGTTGGGCAAAACCACCGATAAAAACACCGTTATGGATTACGACGCGGAAGAAACGGCAAGGGGTATATCAATTTCGCTCTCTTGCGCTTATACTTGCTGGCAAGACGTTAAAATAAATTTGGTAGACGTGCCTGGCTTTTTCGATTTCGAAGGTGAGTTTGAACAGGCTATGCGCGCGGTTGCTTCGGCGGTTTTAGTTGCAGATGCAAACGGAACAGTTTCAGTAGGCGCTGAAAAAGCGATAGAGTATTGCTTGAAAAATCACATTCCGCTTATGATTTTTATAAACGGTATTGATAAAGAAAATTCCGACTACGTAAAAACTGCGGAAGCTTTTCACGCTAAGTACGGCAAAAAAATAGCGACCATGCACTCGCCGATAATTAGAGACGGCAAGATGAAGGGTTACGTCAGCGTTATTTCGGGCAAAGCGTTCGAATTTACGCACGGCGGTAGAAATGAAATACAAGTTCCTTCAGACAAGGTGGAAGAAATCGCCCGACTAAAAGAGAGTTTGATGGAAGCGGCGGCAGAAAGTAGTGAAGAATTTTTGAATAAGTTCTTAGATAGCGGTTGGCTTTCTAACGACGAAATTATAGTTGGTATTAAAAACGGCTTGTTTGCAGGCGATACAATTCCCGTTTTAGGTGGCTCTGCAGTTCAAAACTTGGGCGTTATTAATTTAATGAACGAAATTGTTGCGATAATGCCGTCCCCTGTGGAGAGAAAACCCGTTAAAGCAACCAATCTTTCAACGGGCGAAGAGATAAGCGTTAGTTGTGACGTTTCACAACCTTTCTCGGCTCAAGTTTTCAAGACCGTGGCAGACCCGTTCGTTGGTAAGCTTAACTACGTGCGCGTGTTTACGGGTACGTTGAAGAGTGGCATGACTGTTATTAACGCCACTACGGGCGAAAAAGAAAGGATAAACGGCGTTTACCTTTTGAAAGGCAAAAAGCAAGAAGCGGTTGACGTGTTATCCGCGGGCGATATCGGTGCGGTTAACAAACTATCTTGCACCAACACTTCGGACACGTTGTGTGAAGAAAATCATCAAATTAAATTCGATAGAATTCCTTTCCCAGTACCAGTGTTAACGATGGCGATTTCGGCGTCTAAAAACGGCGAAGAAGACAAAGTTTTCCAAGGTCTTAATCGTCTTGCGGAAGAAGATATGACCTTTAAGGTAGAGAAAGATAAATCTACGGGTGAAACGGTTATTCGTGGCTTAGGCGAAACACAGTTAGACGTTTTAACCAAAAAACTTAAAGCAAAATTCGGTTGTGAAGCGGTTTTGCGTGACCCGATAATTGCTTATAAAGAAACCATAACCGCAACTGCCGAAGCGGAAGGCAAACACAAAAAACAAACGGGCGGTGCAGGGCAATACGGCGTGGTTAACATCCGTTTCGAGCCGGGCGCAAGCGACGGAGAGTTTGAGTTTGTTGACGCAGTCGTTGGCGGAGCTGTTCCCAAACAGTTTATTCCCGCAGTAGAAAAAGGACTTAGAGAAGCAATAACTAAAGGCGTTCTTGCCGGGTATCCAACGGTAAACATCAAATGCACTTTATTCGACCGTAAGTATCACCCTGTCGACAGTAAAGAAGTGGCGTTCGTTTCCGCGGCAAAACTTGCTTACGAAGATGCTGTAAAACGCGCTAAACCGGTTATTTTAGAGCCCGTTTATTCATATTATATAACCGTTCCCGATAATTTTACGGGCGACGTTTTGGGTGATATGAACAAAAGGCGTGGCAGGATATTAGGTATGGAAAGCGAAAATAATTTACAAGTTATTTCCGCCGAAGCACCGCTTTCTGAAATGCTTAAATACGCTACCGATTTGCGTAGTATGACGCAAGGTAGGGGTAAGTTTGTTTGTGAATTCTTACGGTACGAAGAAGTTCCGTTTTCAGTGGTAGATAAAATTATTGCGGACGCTAAAAAATAGTTCGCAAGGAAAGGAGAAAAATAGTTAAATGATATTAACGATTTGCCCTAACCCGAGTATAGACTATACTATTGAACTAGACAGTTTAAACGTTGGCATGTTAAATAGGGTTCAAAACAAGGTAGAAACGTATTCTGGTAAAGCGTTAAACGTGGCGAAAGGTGTGGCAAGGCTGGGCGAGAAGTGTATTGCAACAGGGTTTATGTTCAACAATCACGCAACGCTTTTTACAAACGCACTAGAAAAGGAAGGGGCTAGGCACGACTTCGTGTATAACGAAGGTGGCGCAAGGCTTAATTATAAGATAATAGACAAAAAGTCTATGCTCACCGAGATAAACGATAAAGGCGAAAAGGTTTCAAGGGAAAAACAACTCGAACTAATCGAGCTAGTTAAAAATCTTTCGGCGGAATGCGATATCGCGGTAATGAGCGGTAGTTTGCCACAAGGCGTTTCACCAGAGTTTTATAAAGAAGTTCTTTCAGTGATACCGAGCAGGGTTAAAAAAATAGTCGACACCGAGAAAGAAAACATGTCTTGTGCGCTTGATAGCGGTGAAATTTTTATGGTTAAACCAAACCTTAAAGAACTTGAAAGTTTTTCAGGCAAAAAGGTTGCTAGTAAAAAAGACGTTTTAACTTGCGCAAAAAAATATTTAGACAGGGGCGTTAGAAACGTTCTAGTGTCTTTGGGTGCGGACGGGGCTATTTTAACTAACGGAACGGAAAGTTATTATTGTAAAAGCGCTTCGGTTGCTGTTAACTCTACCGTTGGCGCGGGCGATAGTATGATTGCCGCCGCGTGCGTTCAGTTAGAAAAGGGCGTGCCGATGGACGAAATGTTAAAGCGTAGCGTTGCCGCAGGCACGGCTTCTATCACTACTAGCGGAACAAATTTATTCCATAGAGATAAATACGAAGAAATTTATACTAAATTAGTGGTAGAAAAACTTTAAAACAATTAAAAATCGGGCATAAAAACGGTAAAAAATGTCAAAACTGTTATTATGCCCGATTTTCATAATAAAAACCTTAAAAATTTTGTGCTCGCCCTATCAAACAAACGTGTAACTACGGTTGCAGGGGCGTGGGTATTCTTTTTTTTGCTAGCGTTTATACCGTTAGTTTTTTTGTTTATATTCGCCTTTTCAGTGCTCGGCGTAGACGTTGCGGGCGGACTTTCGGCGTCTGTTCCGCAAGAGTTTTTATTGCTAGGGCAAGCCTTTAAGGAAACGGCGGATAGCGCGAGCAGTGGAATAACGGTGTTTTTTATAATAACGGTGGTGTTGTCTTGCAGTAGTTTGCTAAGCCAAATGTCAAAAGACGGCGACTATATATACGGCGCACGCTCTAAAAAGAAGCGTGGATTGTTTAGAAGATTGTGGGCGGTACTTGCCCTTTTCGTGTTTTTCATTTTGCTTTTGTCTTTTGCGCTTATACTGTTTTTTAGAAACAAATTATTTTCTATTTTACCATTTTCGCCAAGGAACAATTTATACAGCATAATTTTGGGAGTTGCGCTTTCTTTTTTTGGACTATTTATAACGGTACTTCTTTTAAACAAATTTATTTCACCTATAAAATTAAGACTAAAAGAAACTTTGCTCGGCGCAATCATTTCGGTAGTAACTATACTTTTAGGAACGCTTGGGTTTTTAGTTTATTTAAGATTTTTTCCTATAAACAACGCGTTGTACGGCAGTCTATCCGCGCTGATAGTTTTTATAATTTGGTTGTATATTATAATGTTATCGTTAGTGATAGGCGCGGTAGCGAACATGTGCGCTCTATCCAAAAAGAAAAACAAAAGTTTAAAATAAAAAAGTGTTAAGCAATTTGCCTAACACTTTTATTTTTTCTAAAAATTATTTGCATTCGTCTGCTTTGCCAGCGCAACCTAAAACGTTAACGAGTTTGTGTCTAACGATTTCTTTAATGTTAGTACGTGCGGGTTTTAAGTATTCTCTGGGGTCGAACTTGTCGGGTTTTTCGTTAAAGAATTTACGGATAGTTCCCGTCATAGCAAGGCGAAGGTCAGAGTCGATATTAATTTTGCAAACTGAAAGTTTTGCAGCTTCACGGAGTTGTTCTTCAGGAACACCGATAGCGTCGGGCATCTTACCGCCGTTTTCGTTAACCATAGCAACGTAATCTTGCGGAACTGATGAAGAACCGTGTAAAACGATGGGGAAGCCGGGAAGTTTTTTAGAAACTTCTTCTAATATATCGAAACGAAGCGCCGGAGGAACGAGAATACCTTTTTCGTTTCTGGTGCATTGTTCGGGTTTAAATTTATAAGCACCGTGAGAAGTACCGATAGCGATTGCTAAACTGTCAACACCCGTTCTTTCTACGAATTCGATAACTTCTTCGGGTTTGGTGTAAGATTCGTTGCCGTGTTCAACCTTAACTTCATCTTCAATACCAGCAAGAGTACCAAGTTCGCCTTCAACGGTAATATATCTACCCCTTGCAGCAACGTCGTGAGCGTAGTCAACAACTTTTTTGGTTAAAGCAACGTTTTCTTCAAAGGGAAGGTGACTTCCGTCTATCATAACCGAAGTAAAACCACCGTCGATAACTGCTTTACAGGTTTCGAAATCGGGGCCGTGGTCTAAGTGAAGAACGATCGGAATTTCAGGACATTCTTGAACGGCAGCTTCTACCAATTTAACTAGATAAGTGTGGTTAGCATAAGCTCTTGCGCCCTTTGAAACTTGAAGAATAACGGGAGCGTTTTCTTCTTTACAAGCTTCGGTAATGCCTTGAACGATTTCCATGTTGTTTACGTTGAACGCGCCTATTGCATATCCGTTTTTGTAGGCTTGTTCAAACATTTTCTTTGAGTTTACTAATGCCATATTTATATCCTCCGAAAAATATAAAAAATTTTTTCTAAAAGTTAAGTAGCGTATTTCCGCTTGTAAGTAATATTATACCTTTTTTTTTAGAGTTTAGCAAATAAATTTTAAATCTATTCGAAAATACTTTATAAAAAAAGCAAATAGTTGTATAATTATTTATATAAAAAGCAACAAAAAGTCGTTTTGGGGGGCGTTATGGTAGATTCACGCATAAAAACTTTAGCAAAAAATCTTATAAGGTATTCTTGCTCTTTAAAAGCAAACGAAAAAATTTTAATAGAAGCCAAGGGCATAGACCACTCTCTTGTTACCGCGCTAGTTGAAGAAGCGTATTCGGTTGGTGCGTTTCCTTTCGTGGAGTATTACGACAATCGTATAACGCGCGCTCTACTAAAAGGTCAAACTGAAGAAATGGCGAAACTTCGCGCTCGCATCGACGGGGCTAGAATGAGTGAAATGGACGCTTATATAGGTATTCGCGGTGGCGAAAATTGTAACGAGTTTTCAGACGTGCCCGAGAACAAAATGAAAATAGAAAGCGAGTTTTATTCTCATCCCGTTCACCACGAAATACGCGTTAAAAAAACCAAATGGGTGGTTTTACGATATCCAAATCAAGGCATGGCGCAACAAGCGGGTATGAGTAGCGAAGCGTTTGAAGATTTTTATTTTTTGGTTTGTAATTTAGACTATTCTAAAATGGACGAAGCGATGAACTCACTAAAAAAGCGTTTAGATAAGGCAGACAAGGTGAGAATTATCGCAAAAGACACCGATATTTCATTTTCTATAAAAGGTGTGGGCAGTAAAAAATGTTCGGGGCACTGCAATATCCCCGACGGTGAAATATATACCGCGCCCATAAAGGATAGCGTAAACGGAAAAATAACTTATAATGCGCCGTCGGTTGAACAAGGCGTTAAGTTCGAGAACGTTAGTTTAACCTTTAAGGACGGCAAGATTATTGAAGCGAGTGCAAACTTTACTGAGAAGTTAAACGCTATACTAGACACGGATGATGGCGCAAGATATGTGGGCGAATTTGCTTTCGGGGTAAATCCGTATATAGTAAAGCCTATGGGAGATATATTGTTCGACGAAAAGATTTCGGGTTCTATACACTTTACGCCCGGTTGTTGTTACGACGATTGTTACAACGGTAACGTTTCGGCAATCCACTGGGATTTAGTTCAAATACAAACGGAAGAATTCGGCGGTGGAGAAATATATATCGACGGAGAACTAATAAGAAAGAATGGGTTGTTCGTTCCTAAAGATTTGCTTTGTTTAAACCCTGAAAATTTAAAATAGCCCCGTAAAATAATTGACTTGATTTGAATAAAAAGATATAATATTTAAGAAAAAAGAAAAAAAACAAAAATTTTGGAGGACATATTCATGTCAAAAGTAACAAAAGTTGCAATTAACGGTTTCGGTCGTAT
>CAJGCK010000015.1 GCA_904501795.1 uncultured Clostridia bacterium | reverse complement strand
CATGGCTTGTTTTGCCGTGTTGAACGCAGTTTCAAAAGCGTCTTTGTCTACCGCGGTGTCAAATTCGTATAGTTTATATAAGAGTTTGTTTATTCTAAGCGCTTCTTCGTAGTTCTTTAACATTTTCACCGTGCTTGCGGTAACCAAGCCTTTTTCGGTGGTTAAGCCGTCGTAAATTGCTCTTGCTTCCACGATTGCTTCTATGTTGGGCTCGCCGTTTGTCAATATAATGTTTCCATCGTCGTCTTCATCAAACACTAATTGACCGTTTTCTATACAACTTTCAAGTTTTTCTTTGATGATGTTTTCCGCAATAACAGCCTTGTCTCTATCAAGAAGAATTCCAACAAATTCTTGTCCATCGAGATAGCAAGCGGTGATTTCGCCATCTTCGTCAACGTCGGTTTTAACTTCTGCCGAAACTGAAACGTATTTAACGTAAGAACAGCCGTTTTTAGAGTTGTCTAAGTAGAAAATCTTTCCGTCGATAATTTCGGGCATGTACCACATTGAAGAAACAACGTCTTCTGAAACTTTTTGCTCCATAAGGTCTTTTTCTTGTTTGCCCGTACGGTCGCCCACGTAAACCCTATAAAGATTGTTGCTTGAATTTCTATAATAAACAAAGTCGCCGTCCTTAAACAAAAGACTGTTTACGGTTTCGACCCTGGCAACCGTTTCTTTTAACGCGCTAACGTCACCCGTCAACGAGGCTTTAACAATATACTTGTCTTCCATTGCATAAACTTCGTTCACGCCAACAATAAGGTTTTCGGCTTTTGCATAGTTAACGTTGACAACTTGGACGGGGTTAAAGCCGTTTGTCAAATCAACGTAATAGGTTTTAGAAATTCCGTCTACAACGTTTGCAACCGAGTAACAAACGCAACTTCCATTAACAAAACTTATAGACAAGGTTTTATTAACAGCACCCTCTCCGTCAAAAACTTTTTCTCCTAGGCACTCTGCAGTTTCGTCCTGCTTTACGTCACCTAGCGTATACACGTACGCTCTATTGAACGATTTTTTGTTTCTTGAAGTTTCTCTTTCATTATATTCCCCGTCGTAAACCGAAACGGTATACATAACTACGGGTCCATCGCCGTTTAAGAAGAAATATGCGTCTAAAGTTTCTTCGTTTGCCTTTTCGTTAGTTTTTGCAATTGTAGTTTTTTGTTTGCTTTGTGTTGAGAAAGAGTACAACGCCTTATCTGTAGAATCATAATAAACGATATTTACGTTACCGTCTTGGTCTTCAACAAAACGATATTCAGCAGAAAGACTAGATATAGTAAAATAATTCTCCGTTCCCGTTCCGTCAAGTTTAGTTCTTGCAAAAGTCATTTGACTTTTAGCAACCGCACCCGAAGAGTCCAAATCGGTACATGGCGTACCATAGTAAACGTAGCCGTTAGAAATATAAACGCCTGCATCATAGTCGCTTGCAACGAAAAGTTTTGGAACTACTATGCAAGAATTAGATAAATCGTCTTTATCGGCAACAACCAAAGCACCCCTAACCGGCGCGCCAAACGTGTTGTCGGAAGTAGAGTCTTCCAAGCCGTTAATAAAATAAACGTAATTTTCAGTTTCTGCTATAAATCCACCGTTTTCTAAAACCGCACCACCGTTAGTTAGAGTAACCTTTGAAGGATCCCAACCAGAAGGGTTTGAGCACGCAATTAGCCCCGTAAAAACCATGGTAAGCGTGAAGATTAGTAATAAAATTTTTCTTAAAGATTTTTTCATACACACTCCGTAAGCAATAATTTTAACAAAGTTATTCTTTTTATGATAGACGTTTCGTATATTATATAAACCGAACTACATACTCGTTCCATAATAAAATACACTTCTTACATTATATATTAAATGCAAACGTTTTGCAATAATTTTTTTAAGTTTTTTGTTTTTATTTATAAACAAAGCGGAGGGTTTTTTGGATAATTTAGGCATTTTTAAACTATTAAATTCGTTTTTTAATTTTTATCAAAATCTAAAATCCGAAAATTCGCAGTCTTCTTCTCAAGAAAACTCGCCTTCTTTTTCGTTTGATAAAATTTTTGGTACGGAAAAATCGAAGGCAACTAAATTTGAAAAAACGGCTCGCCCCGCTTCCGCGCCAAATACCCCGCCACAAAAACCGCCACTACAAGAAGGAATGCTCTCTTTAATACGCTCACACGACGAGTTTGTCAAAAGAGTTCAAAAAAACTCGAATAAAAAGAGTTAAGACCCGCGCTTCTTTTTGTTTTTTTTAAGTTTTAAAAGAATAAAAGCACCCGTGTAAAAACGGGTGCTTTTTTGTAAAAATTATCTCTTTGAGAATTGAGGCGCGCGACGTGCTTTCTTTAAGCCGTATTTCTTTCTTTCCTTCATTCTCGAGTCTCTGGTTAAGAAACCTTCTTTCTTTAGAGCAGCTCTCGTTTCGGGCTCTGCTTCTAACAATGCGCGTGAGATACCGTGTCTTATAGCGCCAGCTTGACCGGTAAATCCACCACCGCAAACGTTAACCATAACGTCGTATTTGGTAAGACTGTCGGTTAAAACCAACGGTTGACGAACGATAAATTTAAGAGTGTCTAAACCAAAATATTCGTCTATGCTCTTGCCGTTGATGATGATAGTTCCGTCACCAGCGGGAATAAGACGAACGCGGGCGATTGCTTTCTTTCTTCTGCCCGTTCCCCAATATTGAACTTTCTTTTTAGTGGTTGTTTTAGCCATGATTACACCTCTTAAACTAATTTAAGCACTTCGGGCTTTTGTGCCTGATGGTTGTGCTCTGCGCCTTTGTACACTTTAAGTTTAGTAAGCATTTTGCGACCAAGACTGTTCTTGGGCAACATTCCTTTGATTGCTTCGTAAACCGCAAGGTCTGATTTGGTTGCCATAAGCGTTTTATATTGTATAGATTTTAATCCGCCTATGTGACCGGTATGATATCTATAATATTTCTTTTCTAACTTTTTACCGGTTAAAACTACTTTGTCGCAGTTAACTACGATAACGAAATCCCCAGTGTCTACGTTAGGAGTAAAAGTGGGCTTGTTTTTTCCACGAAGTATAGCCGCTACCTTAGACGCTACCCTACCAAGAGCAATGCCTTCAGCATCAACTACGTACCACTTTCTGACTACGTTATCTGCGTGAGCCATATAAGTTTTCATGAGTTATTTCTCCTTAAATTCAGTAAATTTAATGTATAATAAGTCAAGTTTTGCCGTTACACACGATTAAACGGACGGGAGGGCTAATCCCGATAACCAAACTTTTCCTTATAAACGCTTATCTATCTTAAATGATTTTTCTATTTAAAGTCAAGTGTTTTTCACGTTTTTTTGCTTTTTTTCTTAATTTTTCTAGCGTTTTTCTATCTTAAGTCTATATCTTGTGCCAAACCATTTTTTGAACACAATTTATTTGTTTTTAATATTCAACTTTTAGTAGACATAGGGCTTTTGCGGGGCAGGTTTTCCCACAAAGTTCCCTGCTTCCACTCGCTAAAATTTCTTGTGCTTGCGAAGTGGAAAGTTTTTCTTCGCCCGCTTTAAGCAACGTGCCGGCGATTATCCTAACCATATTATATAAAAAGCCGTTGCCCGTTACGTAAATTTTAATCTGGTTATCCTTTTCGGTAACGTTGATAGAGTATATCGTTCTTACCGTGGTTTTTGCCCCGCTTCCGCTGGCGTTAAAACACTTAAAATCGTGTTCGCCCACAAAGACGCTAGCGACTTCTTGCGCGTTTTTTAGATTAAAGTTTTCGTCTATTCTAAAAGCGTATCGTTCAAGAAGTGGTTGCGGAATTTTGCTTTTATAAAAAGTATAGCAATATGTTTTTCTTTTAGCGCTTTTTCTTGCGTTAAAAGTTTCGTCCACCGCTTGCGAAGATAAAATTTTTACGTCTTCTGGCAAAAAAGCGTTTATAGCAAAAGCAAAATTTTCGGGCGGAATATTATCTTTTTTAGTGATAAAGTTTGCAACCTGACCTTCGGCGTGAACGCCCGCGTCCGTTCTACCGCTACCCGTTAGCGAAACCATTTCGCCCGTAACCGAAAATATAGCGTCTTCAATAACACTTTGCACGCTAGTGCCGTTGGGTTGGACTTGCCAACCGCAATAATTAGTTCCGTCGTAACTGACAGTCAATTTTATATTCATAGCGCCACCGTTAAAAAGGCGTAAAAGCCGTTGAGATAAACGACGCCGACTATTAAACCCGCAACTAAAATTGTGCCTAGCAAGTCACGATAAGTTAGTTTTAATTTTTTATATTTAGTTCGGTTTTTACTGCTCGCGTAACAACGCGCGTCCATCGCGTTAGAAAGTTCTTCCGCCCTACGAAGCGAACTTATAAGCAAGGGTATGAACACGGGGACTAACGCGCGAATACGTTTAAATATATTTCCGCTTTCAAAGTCTGCACCGCGCGCTTTTTGTGCTTTTATAATTCTATCCGTTTCTTCCATTAGCGACGGAATAAACCTTAACGCAATACTCATTATAAGCGCAAACTCGTGCACGGGAAATTTTATAAATTTAAGCGGATACAAAAGCGTTTCTATACCGTCCGCCAAGTCCACTGGCGTGGTTGTTAACGTTAATAATGACGCGCCCAAAACCATCAGTGAAATTCTTGCGGTTATATATCCTGCGCTTAACAGCCCACCGTCCGTAATAGTGAATATCCACCACGAACACAAAACGTTTCCGCTAGTAATAAAAAATAGTTGCAAAATCGCTGAAAAAACGACGATAAACAGTATTCCTTTTATGCTTTTTAGCACCCTTAAAAACGGAATTTTTGCAAAAATCGACGCAATTATAACGAAAAGAAAACACGCCAAAAATCCTAAGAAATGATATGCGGTAACCATAAATACCGCAACTATATACGCAATTGTCAACAAGATTTTTACGCTTGCGTTCATGTTGTGAACGAAAGATTTTGCGGGGTAAAACTGCCCAAACGTTAAGTTAGTCATTTTCGCCCCCTTTTAACGCTTTTTTAACCGCCGTCACAAAGGAATTTTCCGTAAAATCGTTATCTACGATAACGCCTTTTTCTTCTTTTAATCGCTCGGTTAAATAGGCGGTAACGGGCAACTCTAAGCCCAAATCTTTAATTTTTTCAGCGCTCAAGAACACCTGTTTAGGCGTGCCGACTTGCACAACTTCGCCACCTGAAAACACGCAAATACGGTTGCAATTTTCGGCAACCAAATTCATGTCGTGCGAAACTATTATGATAGTTTTCACGAACGAGTTATGAAGATCGTGCAAAAGTTTAATAAACTCTTTTTTGCCTTTGGGGTCTAAACCCGCAACGGGCTCGTCTAACACCAAAATCTCCGGTCTAGTTGCTATAACACCCGCTATAGCAACCCTTCTTTTTTGCCCACCCGAAAGTTCAAACGGCGATTTATCTTTTATGGCGTTAACGTTAAGTCCCACCGTTTCAATAGCGGTTGCCACAGCGCTTTTTAACTCGTCGTCTTTTAACTGCGGAAAGAAGTTTTTTATGCCAAAAGCAACGTCATCAAAAACCGTTTCAGCAAAAAGTTGGTGTTCGGGATATTGAAAAACCATGCCTACTTTAGAGCGTAAACTCTTAAAATCACATTTTTTATCGGTTAAATCGTAATCACCTATTAGAATTTTCCCGTTGCCTTTTTGAATTTTTATAAGCCCGTTTAAGTGTTGCACGAAAGTAGATTTACCGCTACCCGTGTGCCCTATTATTCCAAAAAAATCACCTTCGTTAATGGTTAAATTAACGTTTTTTAGGGCGCGAACAGCCATATCTTTCGACTTGGGACTATAAACGTAACTTAAATTCTCGGTTACAATTTGCATAGTTCATCTCCCAAATCTCGTTCGGTTAAAATTTTATCGCTAACATTTAGCCCCGCACCTTTTAGAGCGTTAGCAATTCTTCTAGCGGGCGGAAGTTCAAGCCCCACGTCTTCTAAAAATTCCCTGTCCGCAAATATTTCTTTCGGCGTGCCTTCTTTGACTATCTCGCCGTTATTCATAACGAAAACACGGTCGCTATTAACCACTTCTTCCATGTAGTGAGTTATGGAAATAACGGTCGTTTTTTGTTCCTTGTTTAGTTTTTCTACCACCGACATTACTTCTTGCCTACCCCTAGGATCGAGCATGGCGGTAGATTCGTCTAGCACTAAAACTTGTGGTTTAAGCGCCAAAACTCCCGCAATTGCAATACGTTGTTTTTGCCCGCCCGACATTGCGGAAGGTGTAGATTTTCTATATCCCAACATATCAACTGCTTCTAACGCAAACTCTATTCTTTCTTTTATTTCTTCTCTTTTCAAACCCAAATTTTCAGCACCGAAAGCAACGTCGTCTTCTACGATAGACGCAACCAACTGGTTGTCTGGATTTTGGAAAACCACACCTACCCTTTTCCGTATCTCGAAAAGGTTTTGTTTTTTTGCCGAGTCCAACCCGTCTACGACAACCGAGCCTTCCGTAGGTTTAAGAAGCCCGTTAAGGAGTTTTGCAAGAGTAGACTTTCCGCTACCGTTATGACCGATTACGGAAATGAATTCGCCAGCGTTTACGCTAAGCGATAAATTATTGACGGCTTTAACCGATTTATCGTATGAAAAGCTGACGTTTTTAACTTCTATAAGCGACACAACCCACCTCCTTAAAAATAGTTGCCCGACGGCTTTTCGATTATTATACCAAAATCACGCGTATTTTTCAAGTAAAAATCGGCAACAAAATATTTTGCTTTCTTTTTGTTGGCTTCGTTAATTCTGGACGCTTCTAAACGTGTTTTACACACTAATTTTTTATCTTTTTTAAGCATAAATTTTTCGATAAAGCATTGACTTAAAGGGTTTAAATATGTATAATGTTACTTAATGTTTAATAAATAATATCTTTTGGAGGATAGACTATATGAAAAAAATGACTATCGACGGTAATACCGCTGCCAGCCACGTTGCGTATGCGTTCAGTGAAGTTGCGGCTATTTACCCCATCACCCCGTCATCACCGATGGCAGAAGTTGCAGACGAATGGTCGGCTACCGGCAGAGTAAATATGTTCGGTCAAAAACTTCGCCTAGCAGAAATGCAATCGGAAGCAGGTGCCGCAGGTGCGGTACACGGCTCGTTAGTAGCCGGTGCTTTAACCACTACTTACACGGCTTCTCAAGGGCTTTTGTTAATGATTCCCAACATGTATAAAATCGCGGGCGAATTACTTCCCACGGTATTTCACGTAAGCGCAAGGGCGCTAGCCGCTCACGCTCTTAACATTTTCGGCGACCACGCTGACGTTATGGCTTGCCGTCAAACCGGGTTTGCGATGATTGCAAGTAACTCCGTTCAAGAAGTTATGGACCTTGCACTCGTTTCACACCTTTCTACTCTTAAATCTAAAGTTCCTTTCTTGCATTTCTTCGACGGGTTTAGAACTAGCCACGAAGTAAGCAAAATCGACGTTATTGATTACGACGAAATGAAAGAACTTGTTGATATGAAAGATATTGAAGACTTCCGCGCACGCGCACTTAACCCCGAACACCCCGTTCAAAAAGGTACGGCGCAGAACTCTGATATCTACTTCCAAAATAGAGAAACCGCTAACAAGTACTACCTTGCAACTCCGACTATCGTTCAAGAAATGATGGATAAAGTAAACGCCTTAACGGGTAGAAATTACCACTTGTTCGACTACGTTGGTGCGAAAGACGCTGAAAACGTTATCGTTATGATGGGTAGCGGTGCCGACGCCGTTGAAGAAACTATCAACAAGATGAACGCCGAAGGCGAAAAAGTTGGCCTTTTGAAAGTTAGACTATATAGACCGTTCGCTATCGACTATTTTGTAGACGCGTTGCCGAAAACGGTTAAGAAAATTGCCGTACTGGATAGAACTAAAGAAGCAGGCTCGTTAGGTGAACCTTTATATCTCGACGTATGTTCTGCACTTCTTGAAAAAGGTATGAAAGATATCACGGTAGTAGGCGGAAGATACGGTTTAGGTAGCAAAGAATTTAATCCGTCAATGATTTATTCCGTTTACAAAAACCTAGAATTAGACCAACCCAAAAACCATTTCACCGTTGGTATTTACGACGACATAACCAACACTTCGCTAGACTTTAGCAAAAAATACGACGCTGCACCCAAAGGGACTATTTCTTGTAAGTTCTGGGGCTTAGGCTCGGACGGTACCGTTGGCGCTAACAAAAACTCTATAAAAATTATAGGTGACCACACTGATAAATACGTTCAAGGATATTTCTTCTATGACTCTAAAAAATCAGGTGGTATAACCGTTTCTCACTTGCGCTTTGGCGACACGCCTATTCAATCGGCTTATTTAATTGATGCGGCTGACTTCGTTCAATGCTCTAATCCTTCATATATTACCCGTTACAATATGACAGCGGATATTAAAGAAGGCGGAACGTTCTTGGTTAACACTTCGGCGCTAACCGTTAGCGAATTAGAAAAGTTCTTACCCGCTTCTGTTAAAAACGACATAGCAAACAAAAACGTTAACCTATACGTTATCGACGCGATAAAGATTGCCGCTGAATTAGGACTACGCGGAAGAACGAACACTATTCTTCAATCGGCGTTCTTTAAGGTTGCAAATATTATCCCCTACGCCGACGCAGTAGAGTATATGAAAAAAATGGCTTACAAATCGTTTGCTAAAAAGGGCGACGCTATCGTTCAGATGAACTATAACGCTATCGACTCGGCAGCGTCAAACCTTGTTAAAATAGACGTTCCTGAAAGTTGGAAAACGACTACTGAAGGCGCGCCTTGGGCAAAAGTTGGCGGAAGTGATTACTTCAAGAACACGGTTAACCCCATTCTTAAACTTGAAGGTGATAAACTACCCGCTTCAGCATTTAACGCAGACGGCTCTGTTCCCACCGGAACTACTCAATACGAAAAACGTGGCGTTGCAGTTTTAGTTCCCAAATGGAACGCTGAAAAATGTATTCAATGTAATCAATGCGCGTTCGTTTGTCCGCACGCTTGTATCCGTCCCGCAGTTATCAAAGAAGGCGAAAATAGACCTGAATCTTTCTCAACGAAAGGCATGGTTGCCAATAAAGGATACGATTTTAGAATTCAAGTTTCTCCACTAGACTGTATGGGTTGTGGAGTTTGTGCGGATATATGTCCCGTAAACGTTAAAGCAATCGCAGACGCTAATAAGTTAGCAGTAGACGGCGCTAAACCCGTTGTTGATAAATCTGCTCTCGCTCTCGATATGGTTCCTTTTGGCTCTATCGAACAAGTTGAAACAGTTAACTATGAATTTAGCGAAACTCTTCCCGAAATAGACCTTTCACAATGCCCTGGCTGTAAGGCTAACACCGTTAAAGGCTCTCAATTCAACAAACCGTTGTTCGAGTTCTCGGGCGCATGCGCAGGTTGTGGCGAAACGCCTTACGTTAAAGTTGTAACTCAAATGTTCGGCGATAGAATGGTAGTTGCTAACGCAACTGGTTGTTCTTCAATCTACGGCGGTTCTGCTCCTACTTGCCCCTACACCAAAAACAAACAAGGCAGAGGTCCTGCTTGGGCTAACAGCTTGTTCGAAGATAACGCCGAATTTGGTTACGGCATGAATCTTGCTTTCTCTGCAAGAAGAACCAAAATAGAAGAAGACATGCTTGCAAATAAAGACGCCGTTAACGACGCCACTAAACAAGCGTTCGACGCATGGTTGAACGGCAAAAACGACGCTGAACAATCTAAAGTTGCTTCTGAAATGGTTAAGAAAGCGCTTGAAAATGAAAAGGCTAGCGGACTTGACTATATTCGTGAAAACTTAGACTGTTTAGTTAAACCGTCAGTTTGGATTTTCGGTGGTGACGGCTGGGCTTACGATATCGGTTACGGTGGATTAGACCACGTTCTTGCAATGGGTGAAAACGTTAACGTTCTTGTTCTAGACACCGAAGTTTACTCTAACACGGGTGGTCAAGCAAGTAAAGCAACGCCTACCGGCTCGATTGCAAAATTTGCAGCGGCAGGCAAGAGAGTTAAGAAAAAAGACCTTGGCATGATGGCGATGAGTTACGGTTACGTTTACGTTGCACAATGTTCTATGGGTGCAAACAAACAACAATTCTTAAACGCTCTTATCGAAGCAGAAAAGTACGACGGACCGTCTATCGTTATTTGTTACGCTCCTTGCATTAACCACGGTATCAATATGACAAAATCTCAAGAAGAAGAGAAAAAGGCTGTTGATTGCGGTTACTGGCAACTTTACAGATATAATCCTGATAACGTTGAACAAGGCAAAAACCCGTTCACGCTAGACAGCAAAGAGCCTACTGGCGATTACAAATCTTTCTTACTTGGCGAAACTAGATACGCTTCACTTAAAAAAGCGCGTCCCGAACTTGCCGACCAACTATTCACCAAAACGGAAGCGGATAGTAAAGAAAGACTTGAAAACTATAAACGCTTGGCAAAAAACGACTAATTTAAGTTAAATAATTAAAATACTCAGGCAATTTTGCCTGAGTATTTTTTTATTCTTCTTCTAAAATAAGCATAACCGAGCCCTTTTTTGCTAAACATAACGGGCATTGTTCCCACGCTTCTTTTTGCGCGCTTTCGTATCCACAATCGGCACATTTCCATTTAACCGCTTTGCTCTTTTTGTATATGGTGTTTTTGCTTAACTGTTTATACAACTCTTCAAAACGCATAGCGTGACAATTTTCTACTTGCGCCACCATCTTAAATAGATTTGCTATGTCCTTAAACCCTTCTTTCTCGGCAACTACCGCGAATTCCGAATAAATTTTAATCTCTTCCTTTTCGTCTTCAACCGCAATTTTAAGGTTTTGCTCTAAGTCCCACTTTTGCTTAAAAGGATAACCCGCGCAAATATCTATGTTTTCAATAGGCTTTTCAGAAGCCGTTTGTAGTTTGGTATAAAACATTCTCGCGTGGTTAAATTCGTTATAAACCACTTTATCAATAAGTTCCGCTAACTGTTTATACCCTAAATTTCTTGCGCCGTATTCCATAAACTCGTATCTAACTCGAGCCTGACATTCCCCGGCAAACGCCGTTGCTAAATTTTTATAAGTTTCGCTTTCAATAAGTTTCATATTTATCTCCTTTCCCCTTATTATCCCCCGTTTTTTTGCCCTTTATACGCGCGTATATATTGTTTATATCCAAAATTTTAGAAAATTTTTAAAAAACACCTTAAAACGCTTTACTTTAGTAAAGTAATAGGATATAATACTTATACTTTAGTAAAGTAAAGTGATAAAGTAAAACCATGTTTAAGGAGTATTTTTATGAAAAGATTTTTTACCTTACTACTAACTACCGCGCTATTGATTTGCGCATGTTTTAGCTTAACGGCATGTAGTAAACCCACTCAATTAAAGTTCGGTAAAGAACTTGTTAAATTAGACGCACAGTTAGATACCTTGTCTAGTTTACAAAAAGATGAAATCGACGTTTCTATTATCGACTCGGTTATGGCTGGATATTACACCACCCAAGGCGCTTATGAAGACGAAATTATGATTATTGAAGATTTAGTTTTGGCACAAGAAGAATACGGTATTGCGGCTAAAAAAGGGAACAATGCATTAATTTCTAAAATTAACCAAGCGCTTATTGCAATTAAAGACGGTGCTTACGCTCAAGTAGCAGAAAATTTCGGTCTTTCTTTATTAAAAGCAATCACCGACCAAACCACCGACCCGTATGCTAGCGCAACTGATAACAGCTGGAACGAAATTGTTTCTTCGGGCACGTTAATTATAGGTTACACCGTGTTTGCGCCTATCGCTTATACGGACGGAGGCTCTTTCACCGGATTTGATATCGAACTTGCTAGAGCAGTAGTTAACTATATCAATCAACAAGACGGAACTAACATAGAAATCGACTTCCAAGAAATCGACTGGGATTCTAAAGAAGTATTGCTTTCAAACGGCACGATTGACCTTGTTTGGAACGGTATGACCATTACCCCCGACCGTGCTGAAAATATGTGCATTTCAGTTCCCTACTTATTCAACAACCAAGTTGCAGTAATAAGAAAGGCTGACGTTGAAAAATACGACACCCCCGCTGAGTTAGTTATCAACCTTAACCAAGCAGTTATCGGTGTTGAAAGCGGTTCTGCGGGCGAAAGCGTAGTTGTATTAAAATAATAAAAAGGATTTTATAAATGAATCAATTTCTTCTAATTATGGAAGAACTTCTTCAAGGGTTCGGTAACACGTTGCTATTGTTTGCCGTAACCCTTGTGTTGTCTCTTCCGCTAGGGCTATTAATAGCGTTTGGCTCTATGAGTAAAATTAAACCTATTAAATACGTTGCCAAAACTTTCGTGTGGATCATAAGGGGCTCACCGTTGATGCTTCAAATATTACTCGTTAGTTTTATTCCCACGCTTATTTTTGGGATAGGAAACAAACAAGTTGCCACCTTTTTCGGTTTGACTATAGGCGACCTTTTATTCGTTTTCGTTGTAATAGCTTTCGTTATTAACTATGCTTGCTATTTTTCCGAAATCTTTAGGGGCGGAATAGAAGGCGTAAACAAAGGACAGTACGAAGCGGGCAAAGTTCTTGGCATGACCAAAAACCAAATCTTCTTTAAGGTTGTTCTTCTTCAGGTTGTTAAAAAGGTTTTAGCGCCCACGAGCAACGAAGTTATAACCTTGGTTAAAGACACCGCATTAGCTCAAATTTTAGGTGTTATAGACCTTCTAAACGCGGCTAACCACGCGGTAAACAGTTACGTTGTGTTAACCCCGTTAATTTACGCGGCGATATTCTATTTGCTTTTTAACGGTTTACTGACGTTGCTTTTTGGCTTCTTTGAAAAAAAGTTAAGTTTTTATAAGGAGTAGGTTAAAATGGCGTATTTACAAATAAAAGATTTTAATAAAACGTTTAACGACGGATTTAAGGTTTTATGCGATATAAATTTTGAACTAGAAAAGGGGCAAATTTTATCGATTATAGGTCATTCTGGCAGTGGTAAAACTACTCTTTTGCGTTGTATAAACTTTTTAGCCGATATTGATTCGGGCGTTATGGTTTTAGATGGAGAAACGTTAGTTGACACTTCCATAAGTAAAAAATTTAGCGAAAGTCAGTTAAGAGAAAAACGCCTTAACTTCGGCTTGGTTTTTCAGTCGTTTAACCTATTTCCGCAATATAACGTAAAACAAAATATAACTCTTGCACCCACTCTTTTGTTAAAAAAGAACGTTAAAACGCTTAAAGCCGAACTTAAAGCGGACAAGTCTTTGGGGTTAAAAGCGAGACGTGAAATTATAAAAAAGTATAAACAAGACGAAAAGGAAAGAATTGAAAAAGAAGTTGTAAAATTGCTTGAAAAAACGGGGCTTTTAGATAAAGAAAATTCTTATCCTTGCGAGCTTTCAGGCGGACAATGTCAAAGGGTGGCTATTGCAAGGGCTTTGGCGTTAAAACCAAAAATTTTGTGTTTTGATGAGCCGACTTCTGCGCTTGACCCAGAACTTACTAGCGAAGTTTTAAAGGTTATTAAATCTTTAAGCGACGAAGGTAGAACTATGATAATAGTTACTCACGAAATGGGTTTTGCAAAAACCGTTTCAGATAAAATTATTTTTATGGCCGACGGGCGTATTGAAGAATCGGGCTCTCCCGAACAAATTTTCTCTCACCCCAAAAGCGAAAAACTTAAAGCGTTTCTATCAAATATAGACGATAAATAAGGTTAATAAAAAGGAAGTTGTAGAATAACTACAACTTCCTTTTTTCGTTTGTTTAACTTATATTCTTTTTATAGTTTTAATCACTACGGGGTCGGATGGAATATCGTCGTATCCTCTCCAACTATGCGTTTTAACTTCGGATATTTCGGTTATAACTTTTAGGCTTTCTTCATCACTAACCTTACCGAAAGACGCGTATTGTCCATCTAAATATTCACAGTCTGCAACGCAAATAAAAAACTGGCTCGTTGCCGAGTTTGGCATAAAAGTTCTTGCCATAGAAATAGTGCCTTTTTCGTGCTTAATATCGTTTTTAACGCCGTTAGAATCAAACTCGCCCTTAATTGCAGGCGCGGTTGCTTCTTTCGGTTTTATACCCGGTTCATCGTCGGTAAATCCACCGCCTTGAATCATAAACGAAGGAATTACTCTGTGAAAAATAGTTCCATTATAAAACCCTTCGTCAACGTACTTTAAAAAATTGTTTGCAGTCAACGGCAACTTTTCATCAAAAATATCAACGTTAATTTCTTTACCGTTGTTTAGAGTAATTTTAACCTTAACCATAATTTTTCTCCTTTTTAATATTTAAAACTATATATTTATAATAGGAATTCCTACTTTTTCGGCGTATTTTACAGTATAAAACGTTCCACCGGTGTTTTTCCTTAGATAACTAACTAAAACAAAGCAGTTATCTACCATAAATCTGTTACGTTTTTGCATGCAATACGTAGAATAATTTTCACTTACAAGTATTAAGTCATCTGCTTCTTTTTTTAGTCTTTCATATTCTTTTTTTTGACTTAAATTAAATTTATAATCTTGATTTTTACAAGGAATACACCCTATTATATATATCTCTTTTTCTTTTCTTATCTCTTCTAAAACCTTAAAACATTCAGTATCAAAACCTATTGCCATACCCACCAAAAAGGTGTTTATTTTTTGTTCAATAAGTTTTAGAAAAACGTTTTTCAACTTATCTCTATCAAAATCTTTATAAAGAGTTCTATGTCCCGTTACGGCGCATGTTTTTAGGGGATTAATCATAACCATACTCATAGCGGGTTTTTACGCTCCTTTCCATTTCCCCTAGGATATTTTTTATTTGTAAAATCGGTTTTTAATATCTTAAGCACACACCTTTTCGCATCTTCTAATAAAAATTCTTTTTTGTCTTCTAATTTTAAATTTAGTACTGAAAAAGCGTTCTTACTCTCTTCTAATTCTTCGTTAACGTCACCTTTAAAAGCTAAAAATTTTCCACCTTTTTTTATGAAAGGCGTGCAATATTCACAAAGAGTATTAAGTCTTGCAACAGCGCGTGCGGTACAATAATCAAATTTTTCTCTAAAATTTTCATCTTTCGCTTTTATCTCTGCCCTATCGTTTACAACCGTAACGTTATTTAACTTTAACTCTTCACAAACGACACGCAAAAATTCACATTTTTTCCCCGTTGCTTCAAGCATAGTTAATTCAATATCTTCTCGCATAATCTTGATAGGTATCGCGGGAAATCCACCACCCGAGCCAACGTCTATTAATTTTACCGAACCACTTTCTATAAAATCTATCCCCAATAAACAATCGATAAAATGCTTTATATAAACTTGCTCTTTTTCTGTTATCGCTGTTATGTTAAATTTTTGATTATATTCAACTAGTAACTCGTAATACTTTTTAAATTGATAAAGTTGCTTTTCGGTTATTTCTAACCCGTATTTATTAAATAATTCTTTCATATTTTTAATAACCTTAGTAGTTTAAGTATAACATATTTTTTGTTAATTAACAATTATTTTTTTATCAACTTTTAACTTTTTAACATTGTTAACAACTATTGTTGATAACTTAATATTTTTAATTTTATTCGCATAAAAAATTTTTAATTCGTTAATAATTTTACCCACTATTTTTTAATAAATACTTTGTTAACAAACTAAAACTATATTAACAGTTAATTCAACAGTTTGTCCACGTTATAAAAGACAGTATTTTATTACAGTATTTATACTTTTCAACATTTACACAACTTTACTACTAATATATACTACTATTTTAAAAAATAAATAATAAATAATCATTCAATCAAAGGGATATATAAGATGATAAAAAATGAATTCAAAAAAAGGTAAAAGTCCTTGATTTTTGAGTTTATATAATATATAATATATTATATATTGCTATACGTAGGAGATTTGTATGAAACTTATTTGTGATGGTCTTGATTTATCTGATGCAGTGCTTAAAGTAAGCAAAGCGCTTAGTGTTAAATCTACTAATCCCGTTTTAGAAGGTATTAAATTAATAGCGTCAGGCGACTTCCTTACCTTGATTGCTACCGATATGGAACTAACGATTGAAAGAAAAATTAAAGCAGACGTTTTAATGGAAGGTGAAACGGTTGTCGTTGGTAAATATTTCGTTGAATTTGTTAAAAAATTAGAAAAAGAACAAGTTGAACTTTGCAGATTAAACGAAGGAAATTTACAAATAAGATACTCTGATTCTGAGAGTGAAATGCAAGTTTTCCCAACGGAATCCTTTCCTGTAATAGAAAAAAATGAAGACGGCGAATATTTATCTCTTAAACAGTCGGAATTTAAAAAGATTATTGATAGAGTAGTTTTTGCAACTTCAGCAGACGATAGTAGACCTATATTAAAAGGTTGTTTATTTGAAATTATAGACGGAACGTTATCTGTTGTTGCTTTAGACGGGTTTAGAATGTCCGTGGTTAAGAAAAATATTGAAGCAAGTGGGAATTTTAACGCGGTTATTCCATCGAGAACGTTGCTTGAAATTACAAGACTTTTAGATAAAGAAGACCAAAATATAAAGATTATACTTCAAAGCAATAGTTTATACGTTCAATTTGAAAATACGGCGCTTATTTCAAGACTTATAGAAGGTGAATTCGTAAAATACAACCATATTTTACCTACTTCTTTTGAAAATAAAGTAATAGTAAATAAACAACTTTTATTAAACAGTATAGAAAGAGCTTCTATAGTTGCTAAAAACGATAGATATAATATAGTTAAATTCGATATTAAAGAATCGGTTATGACTGTTTCTGCTAAATCTGAAATAGGTTTTGTTACTGAAAACGTTAATATCAACCTTGATGGAAAAGATTTAACTATCGCTTTTAATGGAAAATATTTAGTAGATTTCTTTAAGGTTATTGATGAAGATTTCGTTAGTATAAACTTAAATTCTCATATTGATCCGTGCGTATTAAAGCCGGTTAGTGACGAAGAATTCTTATATTTAGTATTACCAGTTAGAATAAACGGTTAATTTAATTGACAAAAAAGATAAAAATCTATACAATAATATAGCAAAAATAAAAAATACAGCAAGGTTAAGGAGAAATTATAATGAAACAAACGTATCAACCTAAAAAAAGACAAAGAAGCAAAGTACACGGATTTAGACAAAGAATGAAAACTCATAACGGTCGTAACGTTTTGAAAAGACGTCGTAATAAAGGTCGCCATAAAATTTCGGCGTAAAAAAAGTTATTTGTGAAAAAATTGGATTTTAGATTAAAAAGCGAAAAAGATTTTAATTTAGTTTTTAAAAAGGGTAAAAGGATGTTTGCTTCTAATTTAAGTATGGTATATTTAGAAGCAAACGACATAAAAGTTGGATACGCCGTTAGTAAAAAACATGGCGGAAGCGTTAAAAGAAACAAAATAAAAAGGTTATTAAGAGAATCTTTTAGAAGTTTTATGCCCGATATTTTAAGGCAAAACTTCTTTTTTGTTTTTATACCGAAAGTAGACGGTGAATTATCTTTAGAAGTTTTTAAATCTGATATGGAATATTTATTTAAAAAATTGCGGGTTTTATAAATGAACGTTTTACAATTTTTAGGGGTAAAACTTATTAGGTTTTACCAAAAATATTTATCAAAAAAAACTTGTATGTTTATTCCATCATGCTCTCAATATATGCTAGAAGCAATTATTAAGAGAGGTTTTTTCATTGGTGTTTTCTTGGGAACTTTAAGAATTTTAAGGTGTACGCCCTGGGCAAAAGGTGGACTTGACAAAGTTCCGGATAAAAAAAGTATTTTAAAATGGGTTTATTAAAATGGAAATAATTTATTTCGCGCCCCCGTCAACAGGTGGCAACTTTTTAATTGAAATTATTAAATGGCTTATTCAAATAAGTTCATCTATCGCTGTAGGTGTTATTTTATTTACCGTATTGTTAAAACTTATAACATTACCGTTTGATTTTATGTCAAGGTTTTCTATGCGTAAAAATTCTCTTAAAATGGAACAAATGCGCCCAGAACTTGAAAAACTTCAAAAACAATACGCTAACGATAAACAATTATATAACCAAAAAATGATGAATCTCTATAAAAAGAACGGGTATTCTATGTGGGGAGCGTGCTTGCCGACTATTATTACCTTAGTTATTTTTATAGTTTCTATAAACGCGTTTACCGCTTATTCTGAATACCAAAATAGAGAATATTTTTATAATATGAGCAAATCTTATAACGCCGTTATTTACGAAGGTATAAAACACGACGACGATTTAATCACGTTAAAAGATGGTGTTTATGAGTTTAATTATGAAAAAATTGTTAACGTTTATGAAAACGAAGTTCAACAAAAAATTAATAATGAATATGAATCTAACGGTATTGTTTATTTACTAGAAAAAGAAGACGACGGTTCTAACGTTAAATACTCTATTTATAACGAAAATGGATATTCAAAATTTACTTTCGATTATAACAACGGAATAGCAAGTCCGCTTAGATGCAGTATTATACCTAATAACTTAGTTGGTGACCAAGCATTTAAAAGTGCCGTAAATAATAATTTAACCGTTATTAGAGATGGTCAACCTGAAAGTTTTGCAGGTACGACTGATGAAGAAGCGATCGCTTTTTTACAAGAAATATGCCAAGATAAAAGTGCTGAAACGTTTAGGTCTATAAATAGTAATTTTTTGTGGGTTAAAAATATATGGGTTACCGATAGTCCTACCGCACACTCCGTTTTAAGCGACTGGGAAGCGTTTAAAAACACGTATAAATATGATATTTCTGCAGAAAAGACCGGACAAGGAATGACCGAGGCTAACTATAAAAATTTAGTAGCAAAACTAGAGTTTGAAAAAACGGCACCGAACGGTTACTATATTCTAGCAATTTTAACCGCGGTAGTATCGTTTTTATCGCAGTTTATAATGAATAAATCGCAAAAGGCACAAATGGAACTACAAACGGTGGACGGGCAAGGCGCTAAAACACAAAAAATGATGATGTGGCTTATGCCGATTATGATGGCGGTATTCGCTTTCTTATACACTGCGGCGTTCTCTATATATATGATTATAAGTCAAGTAATCGGTATACTAACCACTTTATTAATAAACTGGATAGCAGATAAAAAGTTTAAAAAAGAAATTAAAAATAACACCCCTGAAACGATAAGGGGTAGAGTTCACGAGCCTACTGAAGAAGAAATAGCAAAAAGCAAAGAAAAAACGAAGAAGAATAAGGAAAAGGAAAACGTTAAGGGTGATTTCATAACTGGTAGTGTCAATCCTAAGCGTGTAAGAGGTAGACTTAAATAATAAGCGAATATCGCAGGAGGTATAAATGGAATTTTCAGGCAAAACGGTTGAAGAAGCCATACAAGAAGGCTTAAACTATTTTGGTCTTTCACAAGAACAAGTAGAAATTGAAATTATTAATCAACCGACCAAAGGACTATTTGGTAAACTTAAAGGCAAAGCAACGGTTAATATGGAAAAGAAATTGACCGGAGAAGAAAGAGCGAGAGATTTCGTTCAAAAAATCGTTGATATGATGGATATGACCGTCAAAGCAACCTTAAATGAAGATGACAACGGTAAAACCACGATAACTTTGGTTGCGGAATCGTCTTCGGAAGTAATAGGCCACCGCGGAGAAGTGTTAGATGCTCTTCAAACACTTGCGGGAGCGGTTGCTAATATCGATAAAAAAGAGTACAAAAAAATATTCGTAGATTGCGAAAATTATAGAAATCGCAGAGAAGAAACACTTATTACGCTTGCTCACAAACTTGAAGACAAAGCAACTGAAATGAGAAGAGAAGTTATTTTAGAGCCTATGTCACCGTTTGAAAGACGAATTATTCACACCGCCCTTGCCGAAAGCAAGACGGTTACAACGAAAAGCGAAGGCAAAGACCCCAATAGATACGTAGTAGTAGTTCCTTTTGATAAAGATGAAAACTCTACCCCCTACAATGCAGGTAGAAATAGCGAAAAACGTTCTGGTAGGAAAGATGGTTTCCGTGGCGACAAAAAGGGAGGAAACCGTAAAAACAGAGGTTTTAAGGATAAGAAAAAGGAAGCATCAGGTGAAAAAAGAAAAACGCCGTCTATCTTTGGAACATACCTTGGAAACAGTTTGAAAAACGACTAATAAAAAATTAATATAAAAAAAGCACGGTTAAGGGCGTTTCCCTTAGGGATTTAAATTAAATAACTTATAAAACTCGACTTATGAAAAGTCGAGTTTTTCTTTTCCCACACAAAACCACTTGATAAAATAATTCATATATGCTATAATAATTATGCCAAACAAATCGAATATTTTGAGAGAGGATTTTTTTCTTTAAAGGGATATTCTATCTTTTTTCGTGCAACCTAATCTAATATGAATTTGGTAAAAGCGCAAATTCCACGGATTAGGACACAAAGGATTTATCCCTTTTCTATTTTCGATTTGTTTGGCGACAATCGGGGTTTGCGTTTTTCGGTGCGTTAACTTTGGTTGGCGCACTTTTTTATTTTTCGGAGGAAACAAATGAAAAAAATTATTTCTATTTTACTTTTTATTGTTTTATGTTTGTATTTTTGCGGATGTAATAATACTGCTAATGATTGTGAGCATCATTGGGAATATGACTATGATGGTACTATTACTTGTTCTACTGATGGTACAGTATTTTATAAATGTATAAAATGCAATCAAATAAAGGAAGAATTTGAAAGTGCATATGGTTGTTATGATTACGACGACAATGGATATTGCGATGAATGTAATAAAAAATATAATAACTATACTAATGATGTAGCATATATATCAAATCGTAGTATTCATTATGAAAACACAACAAAAGAATTCATTTTTTTGTTTTCTCTTCTTGACGCATATGAAAACGAACTAAAAATTAATGCTGTGGTTGATTTTAGAATAGAGAATAACAATGAAATAGTATATTCTTCAACAAAGAATATTTATCCTAATGATTATGGAACTTGGTCTAATGTATATGGAAAATCTTGGATAGCAGCATCGATACATATTCCTATTTCACAGATAAAGGAAGGAGCAACAGATAGTGGAATATTCTACTATAAGGTTTACACGGACACTGCTAATTTTGATGAGTTTAGCCTATCTATTTATGGTAATTTGCCAAAAAAAGATTTAACCAATAATTGTTCGTTAAAATTACCGTCTTTGCCTATTGAAATCAGGGACGATTCTTTAGGTAATTCTATGCCAATAAAAATAACACAAATCGATTACTATTTTGAGGAATCATATAGTGGTAATGTAGAATTGGTGATAACAATTGCTGGTCAAAGACGTGATAGAGGTATGCTCGATGATGATAATATTAGTTATCATTGTAATGTGGGATATAAATTGTTTGATGAAGATGGGTATATTGTAGCTTCGGGAGAATTTTGGACACCTCAATTAGCTCCAGGTGAAAAATTCAAAAATGTAACTGAAAGATTTTTTGGTTTAACACCAGGTAAATACACTTTAACCCTTATTGATGTCGTGTAATTATATTTTTTGTTAAAGTATAGCACACTATACTTTCAAATGAAAGTCGTGTGTTTTTGCAAAGCAAAAATGAAAAGAGTAGCAGAAATTTGCTACTCTTTTTAATGTTTAAAATCCCTAAGAGTGACGCCCTTAAAGAGCGTGCTTTTTTGTTTGTTTTATGCCCCGAAATAACTTGTTGACGGGCTATTTAATGATAAAAAATATTTTTCTAAACCGTCGGCAATCTTTTCCGCCATTTTATATACTAGATTTAGTCTTGTTAAATTATAT
>CAJGCK010000014.1 GCA_904501795.1 uncultured Clostridia bacterium | reverse complement strand
AGTGGCGTAGCGATAGGGATTATTGCTACGCCACAACTATATTTGCCTAACGGCAAGTTATATTGCTAAAAGCAGTGATATTTTGCTACGCAAAGTTTTATTTTCCCATAGGATAAGTTGTGGCAAATATAATATAACTTTAACCATAGGTTAAAATATAACTGCTTACGCAGTTGGCGTTCGCTACGCTCGGCTACACTGTTTACTGCGTAAACAATATCACTTTTAGCCACAAGGCTAAAAATATAACTTAAATCTTTAATTTTTGTGATAAAGATAAAGCCCACCATATTTCGCTTTTTGCGAAGTATAGTGGGCTACACTTTTATTTTGAATTAATATCCCTATGATACACGCCCATTATTCACTGCGTTTTTTTATAAGTTTTAATTTATATAACCCAGTCTCCGCTCACGAACACGGGTATTTCTTTGCCGTCGTGGGTTATACCGATTACATCTAAATCGGGCGTGCCTATCATAAAATCAACGTGTTCAACGCTATCGTTTGCGCCAAGTTCTTTTAATTCTTTTACCGAAAGTTTTTCGCCGTTTTTAACGGTGGTGGGGTATGCCTTTCCTATTGCCAAGTGGCAACTTGCATTTTCGTCGAATAAAGTGTTATAGAATAAAATTCCACTTTTTGCAATAGGCGAATTTTTGCCGATGAGCGCAACTTCGCCGATATATTTACACCCCTTATCGATAGACAAAAGTCCTTTAAGAATACCATCGCCACGTTTGGCTGTGGCTTTTACTATTTTTCCGTCCTTAAAAGTCAAAGTAAAATCTTCAATAATTTGTCCGTTAAACGAAAGGGGCATAGCGCTTTTAACAACGCCGTTGGTTTTTAATTTGTGCGGAGCGGTAAACACTTCTTCGGTGGGCATGTTTGCAATAAATTCAATACCGTCAACGCTTTTTTCTTTTGCCGAAAGCCATACGTGTTCGTTTGCTAAACCCACTTTCAAATTTGTTCCCAGCCCGTTCTTAAAATGCAAATATTCAAAATTATAATGATTTAAGGCGGTAGCGTGCTCATTTAAGGTTCTAACGTGTTCTTCCCATTTTTTTATGGGATCTTTTTCTAAAAGATAGGTACACTTTGCAATTTCGTTAAACAAAAGTTTTTTGGGGTTTTTAGTGTTAGGAAACACTTTTTTCGCCCAGTTTTTAGATGGAAGCGACACCACACACCACCTAATTCCATTGTTCATAACGCTGTTAGAAAAATTTTTAAGCGCTTTACTACGCGCGGTTGCAATCTTAGAAAGTTTTTCTGCGGAAACGGAGTTAAAAGCAAACGGATCATCGTCGTCAATAGCGATATAACAATAGTTTTCTTTAAGTAAAAAGTTTTTGCTATCAATAAACCATTTAGGAATATTGGTTAGTTCACTAAGTTCGCCTTTCTCATAATTTATCGCTTGAATTCGTTGGTTAGTCCATCTCATCGAAACGATTTTAGCGCCTAACTCGTATGCTTCTTTAACAAAAATTTCGGCGACGGAAGCGTTTTCGGTCGAACAAGCAATCTCTAGACCTTGGCCTTTTTGTAGGTTAACGCCGAATTTTAACACTAAACGCGCATAATTTTTAATAACGGTTTTATCGTACATACTTTCACCTTGAAAAAGAATATTAAATATATTGTAAAACTAAAAAGTTGATAAGTCAAGCGCCTAAAAGGGCGTAGTAATGCCGATTATTATCGAAAATAATTGACTTAGGGGTGCTTTTGATATACAATATAAAAAAACAAATAAGGCTTTTATGGGAATTTTAAACGGAATAAAAACTTCATCAGACGTTAAAAAATTATCGGTCAAAGAACTTGAACAGTTATCTAAAGAACTTCGCGACCGTATTTTTGAAGTAACGAAATCAAACGGCGGACATTTATCTAGTAACCTTGGAGTTACGGATCTAACTACCGCCCTTTATTCCGTGTTCGATTTTCCAAAAGACAAACTAATTTTCGACGTTGGGCATCAATGTTACGCGCATAAAATGTTGTCGGGCAGGAACGATTTGTTTGATAAGGCGCGCACGGCGGATGGTATTTCGGGATTTCCAAACAAATTTGAAAGTGAATACGACACTTTTACCGTTGGGCACGCGGGCACTTCGATTGCATCGTCATTAGGCGTTTGCTCGGCAAGGGACGCTAAGGGTGAAGACTATTTCGTAATTAACGTGGTGGGCGACGGGTCTTTTGTTAACGGACTTAATCTTGAAGCCTTTTACGCAAAGACTTTTAAGCCTAAAAAACTAATCGTTATATTAAACGATAACGGAATGTCTATTTCCAAAAACAAAAACGGGTTTTATAAGTTTTTAAACAAGCGAACTTTGGGCAAGGGTTATCGAAGTGGTAAAGGCGTGTTAAAAAAGATATTCGGTGAGTCTTTTATAACCAAATTTTTGCGCAAAGTAAAAAATACAATCAAACGATTGTTCAATAGGAACGTTCATTTAGAAAACTTTGGATTTAAGTACGTTGGCGTCATTGACGGTAACGACATGAAAGAACTTACCAAGGTACTTAATTCTGTTAAACGAATAGCTAGCGAAAAAGCCGTTCTTTTGCACGTTAAAACTACTAAAGGGTTAGGCTTTAACAAAACGGAAGCCGATTCTGGCAAGTACCACGGCGTTGGTATTCATCACGAAGTAAACCAAAGCGCGTTTTCGCAAACGGTAGGCAAAGCAATAGACGAGATAATAGAAAGAGACCCTTCGGTAGTGGCAATTACCGCGGGTATGACGGCGGGTACGGGTCTATTACCTGTTGAGAAAAACCACCCGAACAATTTCTTTGACGTGGGTATTGCCGAAGAATACGCAGTAACCTTTTCGGCAGGACTATCTGCCGGCGGGCTAAAACCGATAGTGTGTATATATTCTACCTTTTTGCAACGGGCGTACGACCAAATTTTGCACGACGTATGCTTGCAATCTCTTCCCGTAGTATTTTTGATAGATAGGGCGGGGCTTGTCGGTGCGGATGGTGAAACGCACCAAGGCGTATTCGATTTAAGTTATTTATCACACCTTCCAAACGTAAAAATATTCGCACCGTCAACGGAGAGCGAGTTGGTTTGCACGTTAAAATACGCGCTTACGTTGTCTTGTCCCGTAGCGATACGCTATCCAAACGGCAACGGGTATTTAGATAGAGAGTTTTTCCCGTACGAACAAGGTTTGTGGGAAGAGATTAACGAAGGTAAAGACATAACCGTGCTTGCGGTTGGACCCAGAACGTTGAGTATTGCTAAAGAATACGCAAACCGTTCTAAAAAAAGCGTTAGGGTAATATCGGCAAGAACGATTAAGCCGTTAGATGAAAAAATATTAAAAGAGATATCGACTAAACCTATTATGGTTTTAGAAGAGAATAGCGAGATAGGTGGTTTAAGTTCTTTAGTAATGGATTATTACGCGAAAGAAAATATACAAGCAATCGTAAAACCGTTCGGGATAAAAGATGCTTTCGTTAGTCAAGGCACCGTAGCCGAACAGTTAGAAGAAAACGGAATAACCGTAGAAAAACTTATTGAAAACGAGTAAAATAAAAACGGCACTTACTAAGTGCCGTTTTCGTTTAAGCGAGAAATTAATTGAAAGAATCTTTATAAGCTTTACCAAATTTGAAAGTAGGAGTTTTGGTAGCGCCAATCTTAATTTTTTCGCCCGTTTTAGGATTAAAACCATCGCGAGCGCCTTTCTTTTTGATTTCGAAAGTGCCGAAACCGGAAATTTGAATCTTTTCGTCGTTGTTTAGTCCGTCAGTGATAGCGCCTATAACGCTGTCTAATGCTATAGTAGCATCTTTAAGCGTAATTCCCGCTTTGTTAGCAATAACCCTTATCAATTCACTCTTGTTCATAAAAAACAACCTCCGTTTAATATTAATTTTATTATAGCACATAAAAAAATTTTTTCAATAGTTTTCTAAAATTTTTTGTAAAAAACGGGCGAAAATCGTCAAAAATCGGTTAAAAAACGGCTAATCATTGACATTTTTACCTTTTTGGTATAAAATTATTTACGTTGTTATGAAAAACTGTTTTCTTTGTGAAAAACTTAATTTTTATGCAAAAGAGCATCTTGCTTTAACTACCTATGATCAACCCGCTTGCATTTTTTATGAAGGCGGGTATTCTATCGTTTTAGAAAACGTGCTTAAAAAAGAAGTACCCTTTGGTAAGACCGCCTTTTTAGCTAGCAACGCCACCTACTTAAAACACGCTAAAACGGTAAGTCGCGCAGTTGAAAACTCGGGTGGCAAATTTTTTGGTATACCCGCCAAAAACTTTTCTAACCAAGCAGATTTATCACAAATTTCATCGCTAGTGTTTCCCGAAGACGTTAGGGCGGTTGTTTTGTTAGAAGAGAAATTGTTTTCAGTTGCGTGTTATATTTGTTACACTAAAAACATACCGCTTATTTACGTTCCGCAAACGCTAAATCTATTTTGCGTGGCAAAAACTGTTTTCACTATAAAGAATGGCAACGTGCTAGATAGAGTTTGTTTGCCGTGCGCTCGCCACGTTATTATAGACGAGCGGTTTGCTCAAAAAAACGTAGTGGCTAATCTTTTTGCTGAAAATTTAAGCAAAATACCCGCGCTAATTGATTATAGGCTATATTGCTACGCTTTTTCGGTAGAACCAAATAAAAAGGCTTATTCTCTTTTTAAAAACGGTTTGCAACAAAGTTTTTCGTCGGGGGATAAAGGTTCGCTTATAGAGAGCAGTTTTATTTTATCTATTGCAAACAATCTAACAGACGGTGCGATTTGCGATTATTCTTCACTTTCGTTCGCAACGGAACTTATTGACGGCAACAAAAAGTTAACGGGCAACGACCTTTTGGCTCTTTCTTTTGACGTCTTGCAATTATTTAACGCGTACACGTCTTATAGAAGCGATCTAAACTATAAAATAGTAGAACTTTCTCAAAGGGCGGATAGCGTGTCTAAAACGTTGTCTATAGATTTTTATCAGTTAGCGAAATCGTTTATAATCCAAACGCAAAACTTGCGCACTAAAACGCCTTCGGCGCTAAATTATCTAAAACTTATGAGCGATGAAATTAAGAAGCATATTGTCCTTCAAAAAAAACTAAAAGAAAAATATTTATCGTTTGGCGGGGCAAAAACGCTAACCGTGTCTAACGAGAAAAAACGTTTTGCTCTTTTACACGCGGGGGATACGCCTTTTTATCTAAACGGCATAACTCTTTTGCGCGAAAACGGTTTACCTGAAGAATAAATAAAAAGTATAAAAACAATAAAACTTGTTAATACTCTCCTTAAAAAAAGGGGAGTATTTTTATGTTCAAAAGGATTGTTTGTCTATTTTTAGTCAGCGTATCGTTACTGTTTTTCTTTTACGCCAACAAAAAACCCGTTTTAAGCGATTTTTCTAGAACTTACGAAATAAGCATAAAAAACTATTCTTCGGCGGAAAATTTACTAACCGTTTCGCAAGCAGAATTTCTTGCTGTATACAAGGTGTGTGGTGAGAGTGTAACTCTTTCTGTTGATGATATTAGCGAAAGCGAACTTATTGAAAAACTTCATGCAATCAAAGTGTTTGAAAACGAGATAAACGGCGAAAAACACACCTATTATTTTAGCTATAAAATCAAATACGGCGTTACGCTAAATGGCAGGACGGTTAATCTACATATAGCATTAAACGTCGATAAAATCAAAATAGGCACGCCAATAATTTACGGTAGTTTTTAATTTTTTTACGAATAGGTATAAAAAATTTAAGTTGGGGAATAATCACGTCAACAAAGATAATTTGGAGGAAAACAATGAAAAAAACAACAAAGGCACTGCTATTTCTAAAAAAGAACGCCGTATACTGCGTGTTGGCATTATGCATTTTGGCGATAGGTTTATCTATAACGGTTGCGGTTATACGTGGTAACACCGCAGACGAGATGACCAACGCTGGAATAGAGCAACCCCTACCAGACGACGAAAACGAACAGACGGGCACTACCCCCGAGCCCGACGACGAACCTGTGGTGGAAACCGTTACTTTTTTAATGCCTATTACTAATTGTACGGCAATACTCGATTATTCCGAGCAAATGGTATTTAACCAAACGTTAAACAGGTATTCGGCACACATGGCAATAGACTTTTTTGCGCCCGAAGGAACGCAAGTTTACGCCGTATCAGGCGGGGTGATAGAAAGCGTTACTAACGACGTTATAAAAGGCGTATCGATAACGATAGACCATGGCAACGGGTTAAAAACGGTGTATAATTCTCTTGCGGATGGGGAGTACGTTTATATCGGTAAAACGGTTAATAAAGGTGACGTTATTGGCGAAGTATCGGTTAGCAACAAACAGGAATACAAGTCTGGCGCGCACCTTCACTTCGAAGTAATAGAAAACGGCGAAAAAATAGACCCTTCTAAGTATTTAGTTATAAGCGAAAAATAAACGATAGTTATTAAAATTAAAAGCCCCGAATAGATTAGTTATATAAACTTTATTCGGGGTATTTTTATGAAAAAAAATAGCGTGGTTATGGCGATAATACTGTTATTTTCCCTTTTCAACTTTTCTTGTTCAGGGGGGAGAACGGTTTGCGCCACTTCTTACGAGATAAATTGTAGTTTAGAAAACGACGTTTTATCTGGCGAAGAAAAGGTGGTTTTTTATAACGATAGCGACAACTCTATAAAACAGTTAAAATTCAATTTATTTGGCAACGCTTTTAGAAAAGATGCAAAATACAAGCCGATTTCTGAGCAACACGAACACGTCGCCTATCCAAGTGGGGCAAGTTACGGCGAAATGCAAATTATTTCCGTGACGGAAAGGGGTGCACCGCTAAATTTTAGTATAGACGGTGAAGATAAAAACGTTTTAACGGTAGAACTTTCTAACGAGATATTCCCGTGCGAGAGCGTGCAAGTTGAAATTTCGTTCAAACTAAAACTCGCAAACGTACTTGCAAGAACGGGTATTACCGAAAAAGCGGTTAATCTCGGCAACTTTTATCCCGTTTTGTGTAAGCTTACCGACAACGGCTTTTACGAATGCTTATATTATCACAACGGAGATCCGTTTTATAGTGACGTTGCAAACTATAAAGTCACTATAACCGCAAACGAAGATTACGTTATTGCTTCTTCTGGGAAAGAGCAAAGCAAAGAATATTCTAACGGCAAGGTTAAAAAAACTTTTTGCATAAACTCGGCGCGCTCTTTCGCCATGGTTTTATCAACGGAATTTAAAACGGAAACCGCTTGGTGTGATAAAACTAAAGTGAATTATTACTATTATAAGGACGAAAACCCAAAACAATCAATAGAATACGCAGTAAAATCGCTAAAATATTTTTCTAACGTTTTCGGGGTATATCCGTTTGAAGAATATACCGTGGTGCAAACGGGCTTCGTTCAAGGTGGAATGGAATACTGCTCGCTAGTATACGTTTCAGATGCGGTAGAGCAAATATCAATAGGTGAGGTAATCGTTCACGAAACTGCGCATCAATGGTGGCAAGTAATGGTTGGGAACAACGAAATAGAGCACGGATTTTTAGACGAGGGGTTAGCCGAGTATTCGGTTATATTGTTTTACGAAAATTATCCGGAATACAATTTAACTAGAGAGCAATTAGTGTTAAGCGCAGAAAAAACTTATAAAACGTATTGCTCGGTTTACGAAAAACTTTTCGGCAGTTTAGACACTAAAATGTTGCGCAGTCTAAAAGATTTTACTAGCGAATACGAATACGTTAATTTGTCTTACATAAAGCCGTGCATAATGTACGATTGTTTAAGAAAAACGATAGGCGATAAAAAATTTTTCGATAGTTTAAAAAAATATTTTAACGACTACAAATATAAAACGGCCACTCCCGACGATTTAGTAGGCGCGTTTGAAAAAAAAGGCGCGTCTTCTAACGGATATTTTTATTCGTTTTTCGACGGCAAAGTAGTTTTGTAGCTATAAATACCCTTTTTCAGTAAAGGGTATTTTAATTTTTAATAAAAGACGAACAATTAACACTTAAAATAAATATAATAATTGACAAACTTAATTAAAAATGATAAACTTATTCAAAATGGTGGCAAAGTATATAAAAAAGGAGTCTTTATGAAGAGATTTTTTAAAATAGCGTTTCTTACTTTGGTTATGGCGATATGTGCTATCTCGGCGGTTGCATGTTCTGCACCAGCAGGTGGTGAAAACGCAAGCGGTTTGCTTTATAAAAAATTTAAAGGGGACGATTTTTATACCGTTTACGGTTACGTTCAAGAAGAAGGCGTAACGGAAATCGATATAGGCGATTACAATAAAGACGGTGTAGTTATTGGCGCAATCAAAGCGGGCGCTTTTAAAAACAACAACACCTTAAAAAGCGTTATCGTTCCCGATACGGTAACCGAAATTGGTGCCGGTGCTTTTGCGGGTATGCAAAAGTTAGAAGAAATTACTCTTCCGTTCGTTGGCACTTCAGCAGTGTCCGACCCAAGTTATAACGATCAGTCTTCAACCGAAAAGGCAACCGACGTTAAAAGAACTTTTTGTTACGTTTTCGGTACCGAAGCGTTTAACTACGGAATTTCAGTAACCCAAAAATATAATTCAGGCGAAGGCACGGCGACTTATTATCTACCCATGAACTTAAAAACGGTTAATATTATGCCGAAAGAAGATTATGCAATTCCTATGTTTGCGTTTGCTCAAAACAACTTGGTAGAAAACGTTGTTTTAACCGAAAAGGTTGTTGGAATAGGCGACAGTGCGTTTTTAGGTTGCACGGCGCTGAAGAGCGTTACGGGAGTGGTAAACGTTGAAATCATATACGAAAACGCTTTCAACGGTTGTTCTAACTACAACGTAAATTTAGCAGAGTATACTGCGCTTACCGAAATTAAAGACGGCGCTTTTGAAAGTTCGGGAATTAAAACGGTTAACTTAGTAACTGGCGTTACTTACGGCGACAGAGTGTTCAAAAACAGCGCGTTAACAAGTGTGACTGTAAATTGCGATAAATTAACTTACGCTATGTTCTACGGGTGCAAAAACCTTGCTGAAATTAAAATCAACGTAAGTTCTCTTTTAATTAAAGATTACGCATTAGATTTACAAAACGATGCTAAAGTGTGCGTTATTAAAATAGCTGGCGGAGAAACGGCGTTTAACGGCGCTAACGTGGTTAAAGGAAGTATGTATAAGGGTATTAGCGATGAAAAGACTTCGCTATCTATCGAAGAAATCTAATTAAACAAAAAAACATAGCCCACTATACTTCGCAAAAGCGGAATACGGTGGGCTTTTTTTATTCTCAAAAATTAAATATTTTAACATTAAAGCTTTTGTAGTTAGGTAAAAAAGTTGTGGCGTAGTGAAAAAATGATATCACTACGCCACGTAATTTATAAAGGTTTCTTTCTTATATAGTTTTTATAAAAATTTATTTGTTATAATTAATTTCGCTTAACGTGTATTCTAGTGCACCCATATGCGTATACGAGCCATAAGTGGTTAACGGTTGAACGTATTTAATTATAAACGCGTTGTTTTTAAGAGAGCCAACCGCTCCGTTTTGAACGAATACCAACTGCCTTCTACCCGTGTTAGAAGCGTTTATTCCAAACGATAAACAGTTTACGGGAACTTCTAAATTTTCTGTTAGACCGTTGTTAATTTTGACATTGCAAATTTCGTCTTTTTTGAGATAATTTTTAACGATAAGCGTTTGATAATTTCCATAGGTGAAATCTGCAACGGGTACGTTTTTAGTTTTATCTTTTTCAATGGACAAGTTTCTTAACGAGAATAATAGTTCGGTGTTATCCACAACCGTTCTATAAGAATATCCAATCGTTCTAACTGCTTTTGCTTGCACTGTCGGGTCTAAAACGAACGAATCGTAATCGTAGTCCTTTATGGTATAAGAGTGTTTGTTGTAAATAAACTTGCAAGCATATTTTTCATTATCAAAGCTAACGCTTAAATTATTATTTTTAACACTTAACGAAACCAAGGTGCAATTATAAGTTTTTTCAGAGTATATAGGCGATAGCGAAGCGTCCGTTTTAAAGAAATAAGACTTAGTGTAACTTTTATCGTTAAACGTTTGCTTTTGGTCGTCTATTAGCGTATATACTGCATTAAGGTCAAACTCGGTTGTTTGTTCTATCACGCTAGGTCTTGGTTGACCAGGTTCAACGATTAATAAATCGCTTTCTTCACTGCCGATATCTATATCTGCTTGTTGAATTACTTTAAGACTAGTTTTATACGTCCCGGTGTACTCTATATCCTTGATGCATTGTTTAACCCCGTCTTCCACGTCGAAAATATACTCGTCGCTTGAACGGAAGTCTTCATTAAAAGAAAGGGTATATACGGCATTTTCAACCGCGCCTTCTTCCGACTGACCGCCCGACCAGTTGTTCGAGAAAGAAAGGGCAGGTAAAGAAGAACAGCTACACCCCGAAAACAATGTTGCAACGGCAAGGAAAAGGGCTATTATAACTTTTTTCATTTTTTCTCCTGAAAATATTAAAAGGTATTAAAGATATATTAACATAAATATAAAAATTTGTAAACCAAACTGATAAAAACTTTAAAAAAGGATTTATAAAGTCAACTAAATATGTTACAATAAAAATATGGAAAGAATAGCTAGGCTAATAAAAACAAAAAATCAATACGATAATTTTTCTGCGCTATTATGCGAACTTGACGGTAAGGTCAACGACCTAGACAGTAAAAATTTAGTTTTTTCAGAAGAAAAAATCTCGCTAATGGCAGAACGCGCAATATGTTCGCTTGCAAACGGAACTTTCAATACCGAAGTATTTTCGTTCGGTAACTATTTGTCGTGTAAAAAAAGGGTGGAGAACGCCCTAACGAAAGAAGGTTCGACAATGGTGGTAATGCGTGTTTTAAACACCATAGAATTATCATGTTATAAAAACAGTAAAAACAACCTATCGCCCAAGCTATACGACCTAATAATTCAATTAAAAAGCGCTAAAATATCGCCAAATGATTTAAAATACGCTAGCGAAAACGTGCGCGGTGTCTTAAAAAACAAACTGTGCGACCTATACGCCGTGTATAACGAATACGAAGAATTTTTGTCGCAAAACAATTTAATTGACCAAAGTTCGCTACTGTCTTTGTTGCCGGGTGTAATAGAAAACGATAACGAGATTGCTGAAACGGACGTGTATTTACTAGGCTATTCTTCGTGGACTAGACAGGCTAGGGAAGTGGTTAGCACTTTACTTAAAAAAGCCAAATCCGTTACCGCAATTTTAACGGTGGGCGATAACGAGTTTGCCTTCGTTAACGAAACTGCGACAGCCTTTGAAACCCTTTGCAGAGAAAATGGCATGCCCGTTACTACAAAAGAGTTTAGTGCAACTTTCAGTAAAGAGAACAAAATAATAAGAGAACAATTATTAAACCCGTTTAGCGAAACTAAAAATGAAGAAACGGACAAAATTTTATCCTTTTTATCGCCGTCTACTAGAGAAGAAATATTAACGGTTGGAGAAACGATAAAACGAACGGTTATCGACGGCAAGTGTAGATATAAAGACGTGACTGTTTGCGTGCCGGACGTTAACGGGTATTACCCCTTTGTTAGAGAAATTTTCGAACGGCTTGAAATACCTTATTTTTTAGACAAAAAAGAAACTGCCGAAAATCATCCGCTGGTTAATTTAATAAACGATTACGTTAGTTGTTTCATAAAGAAGTTTTCTATTGAAACGCTTATTTCGTTTATAAAAAATCCGCTCGTTTGCAACGACAAGCGGTTAACCGACGCGTTTGAAAAATATTTAATCAAATACAACGTTAATTACATTAGGTTTAAAAAGCCTTTTTCACCCGAATTTGCGCCTGACGAAGACTTAGAAAAATTCGAACTTCTTCGCCAAGAACTTCTTCCCGTGCTTGAACGGTTTAACGTTCAAAAAATGTTTAACGATTTATCGGTCAAAGAAAAAATCGAAGATTATACTTTATTGCTTGAAGACAAGGGAGAAAGGGTTAAAGCGCAAGTAAACGCACAAATATACCAAGCTATTGAAATCATTTTTGAACAAATCCAAATGATTTTAGGGCAAACAAAGGTCGAACCGTTTGAGTTTAAGAAGATTTTTGAAAGCGGGATTTCGGCGCTTAAACTTTCGGTTATTCCCGAGTATAACGACGCGGTTTTTATCGGTAGTTATAGGGAAGTTTCACTCGCAAAAGCCAAATATCTATTTGCAACAGGCTTAACTTCGAGCGTGCCTATCGTTACCGAAGACGTCGCTCTTTTAACCGATGAAGATATAAACACTCTATCAAATATAAAGGTGATGGTAGAGCCTAAAATTAAAATAGTAAACAAGCGCGCTATTGAAAATACCGTGCTAGCCCTTTCTTCGTTCGATAGGGCGTTGATAATTTCTTATCCGCGCGTTGATATAGGCGGAACGGTAAACGCGCCAAGCGAAATAATAATTCAGTTGCGAAAATTGTTTACCGTAAAAAATTATTCGTTTAGCGACGGATATTTAACTAAAAAGCAAGGACTACTAACGTTTGCAAAAACTTGTGGCAAGTTTGTCGAAAACAAAGAGCACGATTTATCTAAGGCGAGCGCATACTACGCCGTGAACAAACAAGACCCCGCAGTTTTAGCGGTGCTTTCGGCAACGAACAAACAGTTTGAGACAAGGTTAGACGGTGGTGCGTCTACCGTTAGCGATAAAGTTTCTCCCACGCTATTAGAAGAATTTTATACTTGCCCTTATAGAGCGTTTTTATCTCGCACGTTGTCGTTAAAAGAGCGTGACGAAGGTAAAATTACTCCATTATCCGTCGGTAATTTTGCGCATTTAGTATTTGAAAAATATCTTGCTAACGTAAAAAAAGTCAAGGATTTAGAAAGTTCGAATTCGTTGGTAGACGAAATAGTAAAAGAGCAACTCACTTCGCCTGAATACGTTAGATATTTGCAAGAAAAAGATATGGAATACGGCGTAAACGAAATGGTCAAGGAGTGCAAGCACTTTTGCTATAAAATTTACGAAGAACTCCAAACAAGCAAATTCAAGCCCTATCAATTTGAGAAAGGGTTTAGCGTACCGCTTGAAGAAACGCAAGTTAAACTAACGGGTAAAATAGACAGGATAGACGAATGCGACGGTGCGGTGCGAATTATAGACTACAAAACGGGCAAAGTAGACCCTAGCGAAAAATCGCTGTTTTCGGGTACTAAATTACAATTGTATTTATACGCGTTAGCACTACCCGATAAAAAGGTTGAAGGGGTGTATTATCTCCCCGTAGCCGAACCTTTTATGGAAATAGGTCAAGAAAAACGTTCTCTAATGCAGGGTAGAACGATAGCAGAAGAGCCTACGGGCGAGTTTTCTCCGTTTGCGGTAAGTAGCGAAGAAACTTTTTTGGCATACACAAATTACGCGCTGGCGATGTGCGTTCAGGCGGTTAAGCAAATGCAAGAGGGCATTATCGTGCCTTCACCATACGGCGAAGCATGTGAGTATTGTGCGTACAAGAGTATATGTTCGAGCGAAAATTTATCGGTAAGAAAGATAAGAGCGGTTAACGAGCAAACGATTATTGATTCGGTTACGGAGGTGGAATAGTATGCCTGAAATAAAAGAAGAACAACTATCAGCCATTCATCACAACCATGGCAACTTATTAGTTTCGGCATCGGCAGGAAGCGGAAAGACCTTCGTTATGATAGAGCGACTTATTAGGCTCGTTAAAGAAGGCAAGGCGACAGTAGATAGCGTGCTTTGCGTAACTTTTACCGAAGCGTCTGCTTTAGACATGAAACAAAGACTTAAAACGGAGTTATATAAAACGGCGCGTGAAACCAAAGACGAAAGGGTTATTTCTCAACTAAGTGAAATAGACCTTGCGGATATTTCTACTTTGCACGCTTTTTGCTTAAAGCTTATCCGTAAATATTTTTTCATAGCGGGAGTTTCTCCCGATTTTAAGATTGCCGACTCTACTTTGTCAGCCGAACTAAAAAGAAGGGCGATAGACGGGGTATTTAAAAATCGGTACGAGCAATTATATATCGGTAACGACTTAGACGGTGCGGGTTTTTCTTCAATAGTTAACCGCCACTCTAAAAAGCGTAGCGACAAACAATTAAAAGAACTAATAACGTCGCTATACGAATACGCGCAAGCCGAAAAAGACCCGCAAGCCTTTTTAGAAAAGATAGAACAATATTACACGCCGACAGGCTTTACAAGTGTGCTAGAAGGTCTAAAAGACAAATTTTACAATCGCGCGCTAAGTATTTTAAGGGTTTTTTATGAAAGCGCAAGCTTATTTTTAAAAAACGGAGCAGTTACCGCTCACGATAGCGTTACCCAAATTATTAGCGATATAGAAAAGGTTATAAACGCCGATAATATTTACGCGATAAAAGAATTTTTTCCTTACGGAAGAAGACTGCTTTTTGGAAGGTTAAAAGAAGAGCTTAAATTAGACAAAGAGAAATGCCAGCTTGCCTTTCACGAGTGGAAAAATTTAATAGGAGATTTTGTACCCTATTTAACGACTTACGAGCAAGACCTTCTTGTCTCCAGCGAAATTGCAGACCACACCCGTTCGCTAAACCAACTTGTTAAAGAGTTTAGTCAAGAGTACTCAACGTTAAAAGGTGAAGAGAACGTACTTGACTTTAACGACTTAGAAAAATACGCGTTAAAAATACTTTCTTCGCCCGAGGTGTTGCAAGCGGTAAAAGAAAAATACACCCACGTTTTCGTGGACGAATATCAAGACGTTAACGCCGTGCAAGAAAGCATTATACAATTGGTTGCTAATGATAACGTGTTTATGGTGGGCGACGCTAAACAGAGTATCTACGGTTTTCGTGGTTGTAGAGCGGAATTTTTTATGGAAAAGTTTGACCGTATGCAAAAAGTCCCAAACGAAACAGTTCTACTCAACCATAATTTCCGTTCGTCAAAGGCCGTTGTTGAAATGGTAAACCAAGTTTTCGATTATTGCATGACGAAAGAGAGTTGTGATATAGATTATAGGGCTACTTCACGCCTAAAATACGGCGGATTATTTCCTGAAACTGCGTTGGGCAGGGCGCAACTACATTTTTTAAGAGATAGTAGGAAAATCACGCGCATAAAAGAAACGCCCCGTATATATAATCCGTTAGAGCATATAGACGACGCGCAAGAAGATTCAAACGTTTTTCCAACCTCAACGCTTATTGCAAACATAATTGAAGATGAACTAAATAAAACCTATTTCGACGTCAAAGAAGGCAAAGAGAAAAAGGTTAACTATGGCGATATCGTTATATTAACGCGAAATAAAGATAACGCCTACGTTAACCGTTTGGTAAAGGGCCTAACTAAATTGAACGTACCCGTTATAAGCGAGTCTTCGGACAACGTGTGCAATTATCACGAAGTAGAAGTGCTTATTTCTATCCTAAAACTTATCAACTGTTTTTCGGATGACGTACCGCTTGTTTCCGCACTCAAAAGCCCTATAGGTAACGTTACGAACACCGAGTTACTAGCAATAGTAAACCATTACCGTTCGGCATATCCGTTAGAGAGTAAGCGCCACACTTTTCATACCGCATACGAATACTATTTGCAAAAGGGCGACGGCACTCTTAAAGAAAAACTAACGGCGTTTGACGAGTACTATAAAGACGTTAGATTTTTAGCGGATTTTAATAGCGCGTATTATATTTTAACAAAAATAATTAAAGACAAAAATTTAGAAAGTTATTATTACGCCACCCGTTCGGGCGAAGAGAAGGTCAAACGCATTCACGCGTTCATAAACGCGTCCGTTTCGGGAGAAAAAAATCTTTCGGTCAAAGCGTTTTTAGATAAAATCGCAACCGACCCCGATAGCATAACTCTTAAAGAAAACGCTAGCGAAGACAACGTTAGGGTTATGACTATTCACGCTTCTAAAGGGTTAGAGTTCCCCGTGGTAATAGTGTGCGGGCTTGAAAGGAAAATCAACGCTATAGACGAGCGCGAAGAAGTTATGAGAGAGAGGAGTTTCGGTTACGCGGTTAAAAGATATAACGACTTAGATAAAACGTTTGCCGAAACACCCGTTCGTGGCTTAATAAAACAAAAACTGCGTGAGAATAGAATAAAAGAAGAAATGCGTCTATTCTACGTTGCGCTAACCCGTGCAAAATATTCACTTCACTTAACTTGTGCTATTGATAAAGAAGAGCGCAGCAAGATTTTTAGTGATGCAAGTAAACTTTGCCACTATTTGCCCTTAAGCTTGCCTTTTAGCGAACACTTTTCGTTTTTTGAAGAAAGCGCTGATAAAAACAATCAGGTTAGACAAGTGCTTATAGGCAAGGCGGACGAGAGCGCGCTAAATAAAATGCAAAAAGATTTTGCTTTCGTTTATCCAAATTTAAGCGATACGACTTTGCCTATTAAAAGTTCGGTAACCGAAGCAAATAAACGCAGTAAAGAAGAGTATTATAAGGTAGAAGAGTTGTTTTCTACCGAGAACAAGACTAGTATCGAACTCGGCAACGTCGCTCATAAAATTATGGAGCTTGCCGATTTTGATAGCACAGAGAATTTTATCGTTCAAGCCGAAAAAATCATAAAAGATTTTGGTTATACTGAAAAAGCAAAAGGTCTTAATTTAGATAGAATTTGCAAAACGAAAGAAAAAGTTTCGAACGTGATACTTAGTGGCGGGAAAATGTTTAGAGAAAAAAGTTTTTTATCTAACGTCCCTGCGAACTTATTATTTGAAACGGACTCTAATTCGCCCGTGCTCGTGCAAGGCACGATAGACCTTCTCGTTATAAATGGTGATGAAGCCGAGATAATCGACTACAAATATTCTTCTAAAAGCGCCAAATCACTAATTGAAAGTTACAAAAAGCAGATAGAGTTATATTCTTACGCGGTAGAAAAAGGATTGAAAAAGAAAGTGACAAATAAATATTTAGTAAATTTACTCAGTGGCGAACTGTTAAAAATCGACTAGAAAGCCTAAAAAACAACAACTTTTTTCACTATATACGCCGTAAAAAAAGGTAAAATACAAATAGTATGGAAACCTTTTTTAGTCAACTAGAAAGTTTAATAACCGCCTTGCCAACGCTAGCCGTGTTTTTCGTAGTGGCTCTTTTGCAAATACTATCGACAATAATTCTTTGCGTTTTGAGTCGCTTTGCCGAAAAGAAAAATAAAACCGCAAGATATTTAACGGCAAATTTTTGCGTTTGCGGATTTTTTCTTTTTGTGGTAGTAAGTCACGCAATAATCGGCAAAACTGATTTTAGCATTGTATTTTATTGTTTACTAGAGCTTGCCGTATGCTTTTTATCTTTCGTTCCCTTTTGCTTAAAAAGCAAAACGAAAATCGGAGTAGAAAATTCAAAAAAAGGTTTTGTTGAAACTGTTTGTAGGGCGCAAACGGAAAAGCCCCTTTCTATAATTCGCGCTCTTCCTAAGCAAAACGAAGTGGATAAAACCGACCTTAATTTTTCTCACGTAAAAAACGTTATAAAAAGACTATCGGTTTTGCCCCTAAGCCCGTGCGACAAAAAAACGGTTAACGACTTATACGATAAGATTTTACTTTGTGAGAGAGGGGGATTAAACGGCGAAAACAAGTTAGATATCAACGACGGACTGGGTATGCTTTTAAAAATAATGGCAAAGCATAACGTTTAGCGTAAAAATATCGCGTTTTTTTCAACTTGACAAAAATTATAATATAGATTACAATAAATACAGTAAAAAAGATACGTATGATATTTATGAAATTAAAAACGAAGTTAATTAGTTTTTTACTCGTCGTGTTTGCGATGTTTTCGTTAGTAGCGTGTTCAAATGCTCAACCGCCCGTTTACCACACGATATATTTAGACGCAGGCGAAGGGTCTGTTTCAGTAGACGAAAAGTCGGTTGAATTTTACGCAGAGATAGGGGAACTACCCGTTCCTGTTTTAGACGGTTATAATTTTGCGTGCTGGACGTATTATGACGAAGAAGTTGATAGACTTCAAATAATAACGCGAAAAAGCATATATAATTTCAATAAAAATATAACTCTAAAAGCGAACTACGTTAAAGGCGAAGTTGCGACCGATAGATATTATATAACGGTAGTAACCACCTATAACGACAAAGGTCACGTGGTAAGTATTCAGAACCCTTATACTAATCCGATAGAAGTTCTATTCGGCAAGAAGTTAAGTGATTTTTTAAGTCCACTTGACGAAAATCTTTCTACCGACGGTAAATACGGGTTTAGCGCTTGGGTTATTATAGACGAAGAAGGCAACGAAGAAATTTTGTCGAAAGACACTTTGTTCTCGCCTAAGAAATTTGGGTTTGAAAAAAATATAACGATAACCGCAAAACTAAAAAACGTTTGGTTAGGGGTATAAGAATTTCCGCGCTAAATTAGCGCGGATTTTAATTTTTAAATTAGGCAAAAAGGTTTTCACAATTGCGTTTTATCTTCTCATATTAATAAAGTAGAACAAAAAAGGGGGAAGAAAAATGCCAAAACCACTGGCGGTAGATTTGCCTTATCCAAAATTGGACGGTATAATAGAAGACTATAATTCGGCGCGAATAATAATGCCGGCTTATGCGAGTTTACATAGCGAATTAGGCGCAATACTTCAATACGTTTATCACAATTTCTTTTTTTCTAGGGAAGGTTTTTACGAGACGGCGGAAATTTTAGAAAGCATATCAATATGCGAAATGAATCATTTAGAACTGCTTGGCAAAACTCTTTTAAGATTAGGTTGCGACCCCGTTTACGCGGTCAAGAACTTGCTGTCTTTGGAGTATTTTTCCACAAGCGAAATCTCTTACAGTAAAACGCCACAAAAAATGTTGCTAGACGATATTTCGGGCGAGATGTACGCGGTAGAAGAGTATTCAAAGATGATAAAGAAATTAACCAACGAAAAAGTTTCCGCAATAATTTCAAGAATTCGTCTTGATGAAGAACTGCACGTGTTGGCGCTTAAAGAACAACTTAAAAAAATAAACCAAACACCGTTTTTATAACGAAATCCGCTTAAATAAAAGCGGATTTTTATATTTAATAGATTAAAAAAACGATAAAGCATTGATTTATTTGAATAATTGTGTTAAAATAATAAAATAAAAAGTTAAAAGTTTTTGCGAAGGAGGGCTTACTAATGTTTTTCAAGAAAAAAAAGGCAAGGCCAGAAAAAGAAAGCATTGTAATAACCAACGAAAAAAATTATAAACAAATAGAAGAGTATAACCGTCTTAAAGACAACATTATGTTTTTAAATGCCGACGGTAAAAACAAAATTATTCAAATAGAATCGGCAATGCCACACGAAGGTAAAACTTCGGTTTTGTGTAACTTAGCGGTAGCCCTTGGTTTGACGGACAAGAAGGTAGTGGTGGTGGATTTAGACTTTCGCCGTCCTAAAATTCATAAACGTTTTGAAGTTAGCAACAAGTTTGGTATAGCCGAATTCATGCTTGGCGAAGTTCAAAAAGAAGATATCGTAAAGGAAACAAAATATAAAAACGTTTCGGTAGTAACCCGTGGTGGCGAAATTAACAACGCGTCACTCGTGTTGACTAGCAAAAAATTTAAAACTTTTGTAAAAGGTCTTGCAAAAGAATACGATTTCGTATTGATAGACTCTGCGCCCATTTTGCAAGTTTCCGATTATATTCATATACTCAGCGTTTCAAACGGCGTTCTTTTCGTTGTTGCGTTTGGTGAAACTACAAAGCGTCAAATAACTGAAGCAATTAACGAATTAAAGAAGAATAATGCAAATATTCTTGGTACGGTATTTAGTAAATACGATAAGAAGAAAGACGGTGGATACTACGAAGGCAATACTTACGGAAGCGGATATTACAATTATTACGTAAAAAAAGCGGAAAAAGAAGCTGAACAAGAAGAAAGCGAAAACAAATAAAAAAATAGGTTATAAAAATATATGATAAACGTACATTCACATATATTATACGGGGTAGACGACGGAAGCGAAAATCTCGAACAGTCTATTGATATGCTTAATGAATGTGCCAAACAGGGAATAACAGACTTAGTATTAACACCGCATTACAGAGGCGCGTTTAAACAAAGTTATCAAAAGCTAAAAGAAAAATTCGACGAATTTTCTTTGTTGGTAAAAGAACAAAACTTAAACATAAACCTTTATTTAGGGCAAGAAATAACTTATCGCGACAGTTTTTTCGACTTGTATAAAGCGGGGGAATTTGGCGGAATAAATGGCGGTAGGTACGTTTTAATAGAGTTTGATTTTCATAAGAGCATCGACTATTCTAACGTTATGCACGAAATCAAACTTATGAATTTAGTGCCGATAATAGCTCATCCCGAGCGATACGACCACTTTACTTTGGCGGACGCTTGCGAGATACGCCAAATAGGCGGAATGATTCAAGTTAACGCTGAGAGTATAGTGGGCAAAAATAGGCACAGGTATAAAAAACTTATAAACGCTATGTTTAAAGAAGGTTTAGTAGATATCGTTGCTGGGGACGAGCATTATTCTAGGCCTATCCTTATGGAAAAGGCGTATAAACACGTTCTAAAACATTTTGGAGAAGACGCGGCGAAAGTAACTTTCTACATAAATGCAAAAAAAGTAATAAAAGGTTAGACGTTGTCTGACCTTTTTATAAAGAGAAAAATATGGACAAAATTTTAGTAGTTATCGGCGGTGGCGAAATCAAAAATAAAACCACGCTAGAAATTGACAGATACGTTGCGTCGCTTGCAAAGGCGCACGCGGGCGAAAAACGAGCGACTGCTCTTTTCGTCGGCACGGCTTCACACGATAGTATGCCGTATTTTAATAGTTTTAGAAAGACTTATACTTCGGTGTTCGACATAAAAGCCGAAGTTGCCCTTTCGGTGCACGGCGAAATGGATTTTGAACACATAAAGCACAAGTTCGAAATAGCGGACGCAGTGTACGTTGGCGGTGGCGACACCGTTTTTATGCTTGAAAAATGGAAAGAAAGTGGGATTGAAAAACTTATTTTACAAGCATATGACCAAGGCAAAATTATTGCGGGGCTTTCAGCGGGCGCGATTTGTTGGTTTGAGAATATGTTTACCGACTATCTATTGATGCGTGGCGAGAGTTCAGAATACGTATTAAAAAAGGGTTTAGGCGTAATAAAAGGGACTATGTGCCCACATTTTAACGAACGTGAAGATGATTTTATAAACGCTACCAAAACGGAAAAGGATCTTTACGCATATGCTTTAGAGAACGACTGTGCGCTAGTATTTAAAAACGGCGAACTTGAAAGGAAAATTTCAAGCGGTGGAAAAGCGTATGTTTGCACGAGAGATGAAAACGGGTTTAACAAGGTGGAAATAGAGTGATAAATTTCGATAAAGAGTTAGACCAAATTATAAAGACAAATGTAGAAGAAAATAAAAAAAGCAAACTATTGCTTCACAGTTGTTGTGCACCCTGTTCAACTTGGTGCATAGAAAGGCTTTTGCTAGGGTTTGATATAACGGTATATTATTATAACCCCAACTTAGACAGTGAAGAAGAATATTTGCTTCGTTCAACCGAACAAAAAAAGTATTGTGATAAGATAGGCGTTAAAGCGATAATCGAACCTTATAGGAACGACGACTTTTTAAAAATCGTTCACGGATTAGAAAACGAGATAGAGGGCGGAGCGCGTTGCGAAAAATGTTTTGACCTTCGGCTAAAAAGGACGGCGGAGACGGCGGAAAAGTTAGGATGCGAATTTTTTGCGACTACGCTAACGGTAAGTCCCAAGAAAAACGCCACGCTTATAAACGGCGTGGGCGAGAGAGTGGCTAAAAATTATTCGGTAAAATATTTGCCAACCGATTTTAAAAAGAATAACGGCTATCTAAACTCGGTAAAAATTTCAAGCGAAAACAAAATGTATCGGCAAAACTACTGTGGGTGTGTTTATTCTAAAACAAACCGTGGGATATAGGCGGTATATAGGCTAAATAAATTATTACAAAAGGTTGCCAAGAGAAAACTTAAAAGTTTCGGGCACTTGTTCAGTCAGTTCAATAAGAACTTCTATTTTAGAAACGGCGTCTTGCCATTCTTTATCACGGACTAAAGTTATCGTTTCGGCAAGCCATAAATCAACTTCTTTAATTTCTGT
>CAJGCK010000013.1 GCA_904501795.1 uncultured Clostridia bacterium | reverse complement strand
TTATATTATATTTGCCACAACTTATCCTATGGGAAAATAAAACTTTGCGTAGCAAAATATCACTGCTTTTAGCAATATAACTTGCCGTTAGGCAAATATAGTTGTGGCGTAGCAATAATCCCTATCGCTACGCCACTAAAGGGCGTCGTGTTTTATTTTAGTTATTCGTCGGATGGGCGATTTTTATCATATCGCTCTAAGAAAGAGTGAAAAACGCCTTCGGTTTTATAGCCGAGCATTGTATCTAACGAAACGGAGTGGATACTGCTAAACAAACATTTTTCTACGTTAGGGTTAGTTTGTTTTAAGGTCGCAATAAGTTTTTTAATTTCTTGCCGTTTAGATTTTCCCGTACCGTCGCCACGGGCGTTGTTATCGGTAAAAGAGCAAGCGCACTCTATAAAATCTAGCCCGTTATATTTTTTCCAAGCAATAATATCGTCTTCATGCACGCAGTATAGCGGGCGGATAAGCGACATTCCTTCAAAGTTTTTGCTATGAAGTTTTGGTAGCATGCCTTGAATTTGCGCGCCGTATAACATGCCTAGTAAAGTGGTTTCAATAACGTCTGAAAAATGGTGACCTAACGCTATTTTATTGCACCCTAATTCTTTGGCTTTGCCGTATAAGAAACCGCGTCGCATTCTTGCGCATAGGTAACAGGGCGAGTCGGTAACCGAAGAAGTAACCGAGAAAATGTCGCTATTGAAAACGTTGATAGGTATTTCTAGCAGTTTAGCATTTTCAATAATTTTATCAAGGTTACGCTTTTTATATCCAGGGTCCATAACCAAATATTCAACTTCAAACGGCACTTCGGAAAACCTTGCAAAATTTTTCATTAAAAGAGCCAAAAGCATACTGTCTTTTCCGCCGGATATGCAAACGGCAATTTTATCGCCTTCTTCGATTAGGCGATATTTTTTTACGGCTAAAACGAACTTAGACCAAATTTCTTTTCTAAACCGTTTGTTTATGCTCCGTTCGGCTTTTTGTGCGGGTGTTAATTCTTTCATATTTAAATTGTAAACCACCAAAAGTCGACGTGTCAAGCAAAAGAAGGTTATTTTTGTCCGGATACGCTAACCGAAATTTTTGGCGTAAACACCGAAAGATAACTGTCTTTATAAACGGGGTAGTATTTGTGACAGTATCTGTACAGTAGATCGTTAACCCTTAAAAAATCACACCCTGACGTCTTTGAAACTTCTATAAGCGAATTGATATCGTTATAAAGTTGTTCTTCCGCCTTTTTTATAATTTTTATATCCATATATTCGTTCTCGGTATAGGTCGTTTTAGATTGTTTAGAGTTTTGGTCGGCGATACGGCAAAAAAGGTTAAGTGAAATATTAAGGTCTAAATTATATCTATCCGCGCCAAGAGAAATTTTGCGTTTATTATCTACAACGGTCAAAAGGTAGTCCGTTTTCTCTCCCGCTTCATCTACTCCGTTGACTTTTAGAGCGGTTTCTTTAGAAGGGTGCATAATAAGGTTATAAATAAACGTTTGATTTTCGTTTAATTCGCCAACGAGTTTGCCGTTTTTAAATAGCGCCGTTTTAGTGGCGTTAAAAACGGTGTTTCCGCCCGTTTTTGTGCTTTCGTCTTTGGTGGTTTGGTTGCTATTGTCTGTATTTTCTTGGCGAATAATACTCACCTTCGGCATTAGAGATGAAGCGTTTTTAGAATAGTAATCGGCGCAAAAAGTTTTAACGTCGATATTAGCAACGTCGTTATCAAACCCGGGGTTTTTTAGCAAGATTTTTTGAAGGGCAAACGAAGAAATATTGTCTAACGGTGACGTCGACTCTAAAAGTTCTTTCGCCGTATTTTCAGCAAGTACCACCGTCGCCGAGTCTTGAATACGCAACGTTTTGGCAAAATAGTCTAAAACTTTAATAACGTTGTTTTGTGCAACCGACTGGCCCAAAATTATAAGGTTGCAAAAATACAGTTTAGGGTACCACCCCGAAGTATCGCCCATATCCCTGATAGCACCGCTAACCGTTTTTCCTTTTCCAGATAATAGCGCCTTTTTGTTTTCGGCAAGTTTATTTGACTCGGGCACGGCAATTTCCATAGAAACGGAATATTCATCGTCCGTTTGGTCGATGGCAATTGCCGTTACTATGGCGGTTTTTTCTATATCGATAAGCCCAAAGTCGTTGGTAAAAAATATCGCAGATAAAAGTAGGGTAATCAGCATAGCGATTTTAGCATGCACTAACTTCATTTTCTTTATTCTCCTTTTTTAGAACGCAAGTAATAATGGGCAAAACGTTTGCAGTTATAAAGAACAGCGCGTTTCCGTAAACGGACAAAAACTTTTCAATCGAAGCAAAATGTTCGGCAAACGCTAAAACGCAAAAACAGGTTAACCCGTTGACTATTAGAGAGCAAATCCACGGTTTGATATTAAATATTTTATTAAGGGTAAGCGAAGCAAAATAAAGCGGAAGCGCCAAGGCAAAAAAGTTGGACGCTAAAATACAAATTATTCCCACGTAGTCGAACCTACCGATATTGTTTATAACTATGGTGTACTTAGAGATTTCGGTAAGTGCAAAAATTTGTCTAAACGCAATAGAAGTGAACACTCCGTAAAAAATAATCATAAAAAACACCACGAATAGCCCTGGTATTAAATATGATAAAAACACTTTTACGCAGTCGTTCTTTTTAACCTGAAATTGCCCGATAAAAAACATTAGGTAAGCGCAATCGCCGAACCAGTTAAACGAATAAAACGCTCCTTTAGACTGATTTATAAATCCCTGCGCGCCGATAGGCAAAACGGCGGAAAAATCACTGTTTGTAAATGAGAGCAAGAAAATTAAAATCAAGCCTATTAGCGTTATAACCCAAAATATATCGGCAACTCTACCAAGCACCCTTATCCGTTTGCAACAAAAAAAGAAACTGACCAAAAAGAAGGGTAAGAAATTCAAAAAACTCGGCAAAGTTTCGTAAAGAGTTAACTCAACGTACGTCTTTTGTTGGTTAATAGGAAGTAACGCCTTAAAAAAGAAGGTAAAAAAATACAACAGCAAAATAATTTTGCTACCAAGTTTACCAAAGTTTAGTTCAAGCAACCCGAAAAAGTCCGTTTTAGTTTTCTTACACGTCCATAGCACGAAAGATAGCGTGATCAAGTCAAGCAACAAATTAATGAGTGTAGATATCCACATATCTTCACTTGCGCAACCAGCAATAATACTCGGCATAGTAAAAAGCTTACTAACGGGTAAAAAGGCGATAAAGAATAGGCAAACTTGCCGTGTTTTTAGTTGAAATTTCATTTTTTCATCTCCTTAATATTTTGGCGTTTTGCGTTGACGTTTTTAATAGACTTCGGCCTATAAACTTGCTCGCATAAAAAGCCCTTATAGATGCCGTCTTTTAAGTCTTCTTTAACGATGGGCGAAAAGGGTGCCATAAGTGGCGTGTTAAAACTTTCGAACGAAACCAAATAAATAATTAAAAAGCAAATGGCTAAAATAAGCCCATATCCGCCTAACGACCCGCCTATGAATAAAAATAGCAACCTAATAATTGAAAAGACTTGCTCAAGTTCGGGCACGGTAAACAAACAAATGCCCGAAAAGGCAACTATCATCAACGTCGGTGCGGAAATAATACCCGCGTTAACAGCAGTTTCGCCCAAGACCAAACCGCCGACGATAGAAACGACCATGCCCACGTATCTCGGCATACGAACGCTCGCTTCGTTTAAAATTTCAAATATTAGAAGGGTAAAAAACATCTCGAAACTAGGCGATAGCGGAATACCTTTTATGCTGTTTACTATGGTTAGTAAAAAACTCAGCGGGATAAGTTGCAAATGGAACAGTTCTGACGCCACGAAAAAAGCGGGCAGTAGAATAGACACCATAACCGACAAAAGTCGTAACGAACGCGCCATATTCGCGCTATAGGGCGAGTTGTAATAATCGCTAGGACTTTGGAAATCTTCAACGAGTAAATAGGGAACGGTAAGGGCTATCGGCGAGCCGTCTACGAAAATAGCCACTCTACCTTCTAAGATTTTTGCGGAGAGAATATCGGGTTTTTCGGTGTTTCCCACCTGCTTAAATAACGAAGTTTGGTGTTCGCCGATAAGTTTTGCAACGTAAGAAGAATCTAAAACGGCGTCTATATCGATATTTTTTAATTTTTGCCTAAGCGCTTTTACTAGCGAAGGGTCAACCACTTCGCTTATATAACAAAGGGCAACGGGCGTTTTACTAAATTTACCGATTGTAAGGTTTTCAATTTTAAGTGACGGGCTTTTAATTCTACGGCGCATCAAACTGACGTTAACCGCAATACTCTCAACAAACCCTTCTCTCGGGCCTTTAATAACGGCGGAAGTAGGTGGCTCGGTAATGGCTCGTTTTTCAAACACCTTTAAGTCGAACGAAAAAGCCACGTCTATTCCGTCAAGCAAAAAGGCGGTGTTGCCAAGCATAATCTCTTCAATCAATTGCTCCACCGTGTCAACCGTTTTCTTTTCGGGGCTTAAAAAAGCGTTTTCAAGTTTTTTAACGGTGATATTTCCGTTCAAATCTTTTATCGGTTTAAGAACCAACTCGCCCACGCTTTTTTTATCGGCAATATCTTTCAAAAAGATTATAGTTCCCTTGCGTTTTTTTATCGAAACGGGCAAAAAAGTGATGTCGTCTGATTCTAGTTGGCTTTTTAACGCCCGTTGATTTTTGTCTAATGAAGAAGTTATTTTCATATTTGTAGCGTGGGCAAACGGCGGTTAATTATTCAAAAAAAGGCAACTCCCCAAGGGGAATTGCCAAAAAAATTTATTGTTGTTTCAATTTTTTAACACTTTCTACGGTAAGCGAAGCCAAGTTTTTAATTTGACAATCGGAAACGCTTTCTAACGAATAGTCTTTAATGGTTTTTGCCACTTTTTCAATGATAACTTGTTCGTTTTTGTTTCCGTTAAAAATCTCTTCGTCAATAACCGTTTCAACCGCAACCGAAGCCACCGACAACAAATCGTGGTTAACGTAATCGCGCAAAAGTCCTTCGATAACTAAACGAACGCCGTCGCCTATATCTACTGAATTGCCGTTTTTTATGCGGTTTATAATACCTTTTACCATAACGCATAACGTTGCGCTAACGATACCCATAGAAACGGTTTCTTCGGTAAACGAAAAACGTTTTTCCACGAAAATGCTATTATAAGCAAGGTGAAAAACTATGCCGATTAAAAAGGGTAAAAAGTTTTTAATCAAGCCGTTTTTTTTAATGAAGAGTTCAAGCACCGTTTGAATAACGAAAAGTAAAAACGCGATAATCAAAACGGGCGGACTGTAAAAAGCAAAAAAATTGTAAACGTTAACGAAATCCATAAATACACCTCTACGGGAGAGCAGTTACAGCTTCGTTTTTAGAATAAAAATAATTATAACGGGCGTGGTACCCGATGTTATTTAACACGCTAAACTCTAATATTATAAAAACCCTCCCCAAAAAATTTTTTTCCAAACGCTAGGTAAAAAGTATAATCCTAAACGCAAAAAATTCAAGCGGTATATGACCAAAAAAGGACAAAGAAAATAAAATATTTTTTTGTTTTAGCGCCTAAATCAACGGGCGTGGCATACAAATTAGTATTCCGTATATTTAAGGGGGATTGTATGTTCTTAGAAACCATTTCTTATTTTTTTTCTAAACTAATATTTTTTGCGGGCGCAATAACGGGCAAAAACGGTTCGTTTCCTAAACCGCTTTCAGAAAAAGAAGAAGCCGAGTGCATAACACGTGCGCTAAGTGGCGATAAAGACGCGAAAGATAAACTTATAAATCACAATATGAGGTTGGTTGCGCATATAGTAAAAAAATACGCTGGTTGTTTAGAACAGGACGACTTGATTTCGGTTGGAAGCATAGGTTTAATTAAAGCAGTAAATACCTTTTCGCCAAAAAAAGGCACGCAACTTGCGACGTATACGGCGCGGTGCATAGAGAACGAGATTTTAATGTTACTTCGCGCAAATAAAAAATATAAAAACGAAGTATCGTTGCTCGACTCGGTTGGCCGTGACAACGAAGGGAACAACCTAACTCTTATGGACGTGCTTTGCGAGAAAGAAGACGGCGTGTTTGCGTCCGTGGATAGAAGTATAGAGAGTGAAAAATTAATAGAGCGAGTAAAAAAGATTTTAAGTAAAAGAGAGTTTACGATAATATGTTTACGCTACGGACTTAAATGTAAACGCCCGTACGCTCAGCGAGAAGTGGCAACGTTTTTAAAAATTTCACGCTCATACGTCTCGCGAATAGAAAAAAAAGCTATAGAAAAATTGCAACAGTCCATTAAAAAAGGGCAATTCTATTGCTAAAAACGGATAGTTGTGATAAAATAAATAAAAGGAGCAAAAGATATGGAAAACAAGATTGCAATAGTTTCGATAATGGTATATTCCGCAGAAGCGGTAGAAAAAGTAAACGCAACTCTACACGCTTATAGAAACGATATCTTATGTAGGCAAGGCATACCGATAAAAGACAGGGGTGTTTCGGTTATTTGTATTATAATGGACGCGCCTATTACCGAAATAAATTCGTTAAGCGGTAAGCTAGGTATGATAGACGGCGTTACCAGTAAGGTTCTAACTACGAAATAGGATTGATAATGAGTTATGCGTTTATTAGCGGAGCAACGGGCGGAATAGGTAGGGCTTTTGCGCAACAATTAGCGCGGGAAAATTGCAAATTATTCTTAACGGGTAGAAGCGAAGAAAAACTTAAAAACGAGTGTGTGGCGCTTAAAGAAATCAATTCGCAAGCCGAAATAAAATATTGCGCTTGCGATTTAACTAAAGAAGAAGAACGCACACGTTTAATCGATTATATTAAAGGCTTAGGTATAACGTTTAATAAACTCGTAATGGTTGCGGGGGTAGACACGCAGAAGGGTTTTTTAGACTATACTTTAGAAAAACTGACCTTTCAACTTCGCGTTAACGTAGAAGCAACCGTTTGCCTAACGCACCAACTATTAAATTTTAAATCGCAAAACGAAAAAACGCACTTACTTGTTATATCAAGCATGTCGGGGGCAACGCCTATGCCGTATTTTGCGGTATATAGCGCGACTAAGTGCATGTTAAAAAATTTGTTTACCGCACTTCACTACGAACTTAAAGGTCACGGCGTTAACGTAACCACGGTAATGCCCGGTGGCGTGTTCACTCGTCCAGATATAATAGAAGACATAAAACGGCAAGGACTATGGGGCAAGCTTTCGGCAAAAACGCCCGAGTTCGTTGCCAAAAAATCGCTTAAAGCGGTAAAGAAGAATAAAACCGTTTATATTCCCGGTGGGTTTAACAAGTTTTTGTATTTTATATTAAAAATTGTGCCAAGCCCCTTGGTTTTAAGGTTTATTCGCGCACGATGGAAGAAACAAACGAAAGATGCTTTTTAGGAGAAAACTATGAGTATAGCAGATAAAATTTTTATTGAAAATTGTACCGAAATAATAAATAACGGCTTTTCGGATAAAGACTTACCCGTTCGTCCGCGTTGGTTAGACGGCACGCCCGCACATACCGTTAAAAAATTCGGTATAGTAAACCGTTACGATTTAACGAAAGAGTTTCCTATACTAACGTTAAGAAGAACGGCATTTAAATCGGCGGTAGATGAAATATTGTGGATTTGGCAAAAGAAGTCCAACAACGTTAAAGACTTAAACAGTCATATTTGGGACTCTTGGGCTGATGAAACGGGGTCTATCGGCAAGGCTTACGGTTATCAACTCGGCATCAAGCACGACTATAAAGAAGGTAAGTTCGATCAAGTTGATAGAGTGCTTTTCGATTTAAAAAACAATCCGTCTTCTAGAAGGATTATGACCAATATATACAATTTTCAAGACTTAAACGAAATGAACTTATATCCTTGCGCCTATTCAATGACTTTTAACGTAAGCGGAAACGTTTTAAACGGCATATTAAACCAACGTTCTAACGACGTTGCCGTTGCAAACAACTGGAACGTGGTTCAATACGCGGTATTAATGCATATGTTAGCGCAAGTTTCTAACTTAAAAGTGGGCGAACTCGTTCACGTGATTGCGGACGCGCATTTGTACGATAGACATATTCCCGTAGTAAAGAAAATGATGGAAAACCCGCAGTTCGAAGCGCCTAAACTTATAATCAATCCCGAAGTAACTGATTTTTATAAGTTCACGGTAGACGATTTCGTGCTTGAAGGGTATGAATACAATAAAATAGATGAAAAGTTTGAGGTAGCGGTATAATGAAAGCGATAGTAGCGGTAGATAAAAAATGGGGTATAGGTAAGAAAAACGATTTATTGTTTTCACTTCCCCTTGATATGAAATTTTTTAGAGAAAAAACTCTAAACAAAGTGGTTATAATGGGTAGCAACACCTTAAAGTCTTTCCCTGGCGGAAACCCGCTTAAAAATAGAACTAACGTGGTCTTATTCCCGGGCGGAGAGAAGAGAGACGATTGTATTATCGTTGATTCTATGGATGAACTTAGAGCAGAACTTAAAAAGTATGACCCGGAAGACGTTTTCGTTATCGGCGGAGCGATGTTTTACAAGACCATGCTTCCATATTGTAGCGAAGTTTTCGTAACGAAGGTTGACGCTGACGGCGGAGCCGAAGTTTTCTATGAAAACTTGGACAAGGCGGAAGGTTTTAGATGTGTGTTCGAGAGTGAAACGCAAGAAACCAACGGCTACAATATAAAGTTTACGACCTATAAAAACGACAACGTTAAAGAATTTTAGTTCAAAAAGGTTTAAAAATAAACAAGCACTGCAAGAAACTCTTGCAGTGCTTATATTTTAGTGCTTATATTTTTTCGATTATTTAATTACTCTAACGCGGATAATTCCTTCTACTTGGGAAATATGGCTTATCGCTTGTTCCGAAACTTCTTTTTCAACGTCTAAAATAGTGATTGCGAAATCGCCTTTACTTTGGTTAGACATGTTGCTAATGTTAATGCCTTCTTTACCAACCGCGCCGGTAATTTGCGCTAAAATATTAGATATGTTTTTGTGGAGTATAACTAATCTAAAATCGGTCGCTCTCGGCATTGAACAGTTGGGGTAGTTAACGCTGTTAACCACGTTTCCATTTTCAATATAGTCGATAAGTTGTTTAGAAGCCATAATAGCACAGTTGTCTTCTGCTTCGGGAGTAGAAGCGCCAAGGTGAGGGATACAAACAACGTTTTCAACACCGATAATTTCATCGGCAGGGAAATCCGTAACGTATCTTGAAACTTTGCCGTTTTCAATCGCCTTAATAATATCTTGGTTATCAACGAGTTCGCCCCTTGCACAGTTAACGATAACTACGCCGTCTTTCATCTTGCGAAGCAAACCTGCGTTGATAAAGCCTTTGTTAGAAGCGGGAATATAGGGGATATGCAAGGTGATATAATCACATTCTTTAACGATATCGTCCAAATCTTTAACAACGTTGATGTGGGTAGAAAGTTTAAGTGCGTTGCCAACCGATAAGAAGGGGTCGTATCCGTAAACTTTCATGCCTAAACCGATTGCGCAGTTGGCAACTTGAGCACCGATAGCACCAAGCCCTATAACGCCGAACTTTTTGCCTAAAATTTCACCGCCGACAAAGTTGCTTTTGCCTTTTTCAACCAACTTGCCAACTTCTTCGCCTTTGCCTTTAAGGGTTTTAACCCAGTCGATAGCATCGGTAATTTTTCTAGAACCAAGTAAAAGCGCGCAAATAACTAATTCTTTAACTGCGTTTGCGTTAGCACCCGGGGTGTTAAAAACTACAACGCCCGATTTAGCGTATTCTTCAACGGGAATATTGTTAGTGCCTGCGCCCGCTCTTGCGATTGCAACTGTATTTTCGCTTAAAACGTAATCGTGCATTTTAAAGCTTCTAAGCATAATCGCGTCGGGATTAGAAATATCGCTTGCCACGTTATAATTAGAATCGAACACGTCGTTAATAACGGGGCTAATTGTGTTTAACGTAAGAATGTTTTTCATTTATTTATTCTCCAATTCGAACTTTTTCATAAAATCAATAAGCGCAACCACGCCTTCGATAGGCATAGCGTTGTAAATAGAAGCTCTCATACCACCGGTAATTCTGTGCCCTTTAAGTGACACTAAACCGTTTTTAGAAGCTTCCGCAACGAACTTCGCGTCTAACTCAGCAGAGGGAGAAACGAAGGGAACGTTCATAATAGAACGGTCTTTTGCGCGAACCTTGTTGGTGTAGAAAGAAGAGTTATCAATAAAATCGTAAAGCATTTTAGCCTTTTCTTCATTAATTTTTTGCATCGCTTTTACACCGCCTAAACTCTTAAGATATCTAAACACTAAAAGAGAAACGTATATAGGGAAACAAGGCGGGGTGTTGTATAAACTGTCGTTTTTGTCTTGAACGGCGTAGTTAAGCATGGTGGGGCAAATAGGCAAAGCCTTACCTAAAAGATCCTTTCTAACGATAACGATGGTAAGCCCTGCGGGAGCAATATTTTTTTTCGCGCCAGCGTAAATAAGCCCAAACTTGCTAACGTCAACTTCTTCACTTAAAATGCACGAGCTCATGTCGGTTACAAGCGTTGCATCCGTTTTAGGAAGTTCGGTGTATCTCGTGCCGAAGATGGTGTTGTTGTAGGTAGTGTGAACGTAGTCTATTCCATCTCTAAACTTAACGTCTTTCATATCGGGGATAAAAGTATAATTATCTTCTTTAGAAGAAGCGGCAACCGCCATATCGCCGTATTTAAGACCTTCTTCGTAAGCCTTTGATGCAAAATTACCCGTTAAAACGTAGTCGGCTTTGCCTTTTTGTAAAAGGTTAAGCGGAACGGCTGCGAACTGTTGACTTGCACCGCCTTGAACAAATAAAACCGAATAGTTATCGGGGATATTCATAAGTTCACGTAAAAGAGCGTTTGCTTCTTGGTTAACCGCCATAAACGGTTTACCACGGTGACTCATTTCCGTGATACTCATACCAGTGCCTTGGTAGTCCAAAAGTTCTTTTTGTGCTTGTTCCAAAACGGGAAGGGGAAGAGTTGAAGGGCCTGCTGCGAAATTAAATACTCTCATAAGTTCTCCTTAATCGTAAAAAAATTTTCGTTTTATAATTATTAGTATAATATTATACTCTTAACACCATATAATTTCAAGCATTTTTATGCCAAAAAAAGATAAAATTTTCTATCGCAAAAAAATAACGGGCATTTTTTATGTTTACAATTTGCGAAAAAAAGTGTATAATGCAGTAAAATATAAAAATATAATTTTTTAGACAGGAAGTATTTTAAGTGAAAAAAGAAAAAAATGTGCACGCCGTAACAAGCGGTGCAAAAAACAAAAAAATATACGAAAAGCAAACGGCAAAACACTCAGGTAAACAAAAAACGTCTGTGGCAAAATCTAAAAACGGGGTGCAAAACAACCAAAAATCTTCAAAAAAATGCGTAAAGGTAAGGTTTTTAGGTGGGGTTGGTGAGATAGGCAAGAATATGACCGTCGTTGAATACGGAAAGGATATCATCGTTATCGACGCGGGCTTAACTTTCCCTGGCGATAATATGCCGGGCGTGGACCTAGTTATTCCCGATATAACCTATCTAGTAGAGAACGCTCAAAGGATTAAGGGTATAATTATAACCCACGGGCACGAAGACCATATCGGCGCACTACCGTATATTCTTAAAGAAATAAATCCGCCTATTTTCGGCACGAAATTAACCTTAACTCTAATTGAAAACAAGTTAAAAGAACAAAAACTATCGGCGGTTAGTCTAAACTGCGTTAAAGCGGGTAGCGTAATAAAACTAGGCGCTTTTTCAGTGGAATTTATAAACGTAAATCACTCTATAGCAGGTGCGGTGGGGCTTGCGATAACCACTCCGCTTGGCGTTATATTCCACTCGGGCGATTTTAAAATAGACTTCACGCCCGTTGCAGGCGAAACGATGGACTTGCCCCGTATTAGCGAGATAGGTAAAAAGGGTGTTCTTTTATTGATGGCGGATTCTACTAACATAGAAATTGAAGGCAGTACGATGAGCGAAAAGGTGGTTAAAGAAACGCTAGAACACGTTTTTAGCGACAACGTATCTCGTCGTTTAATAATTGCAACCTTTGCTTCAAACGTTCACCGTTTACAACAAATTCTCGACCTTGCCGAAAAGTTTAAACGGAAGGTGGCTTTTTCTGGACGCAGTATGATAAATATTGCCGAAGCGTCGTCTAAAATCGGCGAACTTAGTATCCCGGAAGGGCTTATCATAGACGTAGAAAAATTAAAAAATTTCAAAGATGAACAGATAGTTATCGTTTCAACCGGTACTCAGGGCGAGCCTATGAGTGCGTTGACTAGAATGGCTAGCGGTGAATTTAACAAGGTGGTTATAGGTGAAAACGATACCGTGGTTATCTCGGCATCAGTGATTCCCGGGAACGAAAAAATGATATACGGCGTAATAAATAACCTATATAGGTTGGGCGCGGAAGTAATATACGAATCGTTAGAACCTATTCACGTTTCAGGGCACGCTTGCCGAAACGAACTAAGGGTTTTACACAATCTCGTTAAGCCTAAGTATTTCATACCCGTTCACGGCGAGTATAGGCATCTTAAGAAACACGCCGTATTAGCAGAGAGTTTGGGCATGAAAAAATCGCACGTTGCAATTGCCGATATCGGTGACACGGTCGAAATAGATTCAAAAACCATAAGATTTGGTGAAAAAATTAAGGCGGGCTCACGTTTTGTAGACGGAGTAGAAATAGACGGGGCGGACAGTTTCGTTTTGCGTGATAGAGTTCACCTTTCCGAAGACGGAATAGTGGTGGTAGTTGTCGGCGTTGAAGAGTTTAGCGCAACCCTATCAAGCGTAGAAATAATTTGTAAAGGCTTATTGATGAGCGAAACGCTTATTGAAGAAGCAAAACAAACGGTGGCTAACACTTTAAATAGAATAGATTTACGGAAGATAAAAGACGAACAAGAATTATCGGGTATTATAAGACGTAGTTTGAAAAACTTCTTATATAAAACCACCAAGAAAAACCCGATGATTTTGCCCGTAGTAATGGTAGTATGATAAATCGACTAAAAGAAAAAAGAGAAGCCGAAAGGTTAAAAAACCCTATTCTTCGCGACAAGTCTTTCGAACTGCTTTTAGACACGGTAAAAGAATTGAAGCCTAAGCGCATACTCGAAGTGGGCGTTAACGTGGGACTATCGTCAATCGCTATGCTCTTGTCTTGTGAAAGCGCTACTTTAACGGGGCTTGAAATAGATGAAGAAGCGATAGAAGAAGCAAAAAGAAATTATAAAGAGTTTGGCGTTGAAAATCGGGCGAAAATTTTTTGCGGTGATGCAGGGGAGATTATTCCCGTGTTGACAGGCGAATACGATTTTATATTTTTAGACGGGCCTAAGGGACATTATCACGAATATTTACCGTATCTTTTGGCGGTGCTAAAAAAGGGCGGAATACTGTTTGCGGATAACGTGTTGTTCCGTGGTTACGTCTTAGGGGAAAAGAAAGTTCCGCATAGAATTGCGACCATAGCGCACGCTATGCAAAAATTTATTGCAGGGGTAACTTTAGACCCCAATTTACAAACGGAAATAATTGATATAGAGGACGGGGTAAGCATAACCCGAAAACTAAACTGATATGGAAAAGATAGAACTGTTATCGCCCGCGGGCGACATGGAAAAACTTAAGACCGCCTTATATTTTGGTGCAGACGCAGTATACGTTGGTGGTAAAAATTTTAGTTTAAGGGCGCTTGCAGGTAACTTTACTAACGACGAACTTATCGAAGCGGTTAAATACACACACGAAAGGAATAAAAAAATATACGTTACTGTAAACGTTTTTGCAAGAAACAACGAAATAGAGCCCGCTGAAAAATATTTTAAGTTTTTAGAAGAAATTGAAGTAGACGGGGTTATAATTTCAGACCCGGGTTTAATTTACGTTTGCTCTTCAGTTGCGCCGAAACTTAAAATAAACGTTTCAACCCAAGCCAACAGCCTAAACTATAAAACGGTAGAGTTTTATAAAACGCTTGGCGTGACAAGGGTCATTTTAGCGCGTGAACTTTCAATCAACGAAATTCAAACGATAATCGAAAAAGTGCCTGGTATGGAGATTGAAACCTTCGTGCACGGGGCTATGTGCATTTCGATGAGCGGAAGATGTCTGCTTTCCGATTATTTAACGGACAGAAGTGCAAACAGGGGCGCTTGCGTTCAGGCTTGTAGATGGAATTATCAAATACGCGAAGTTAATTCAAACGGCAACTTTTTGGATATGGAAGAAGACGGGCACGGGACGTATATTCTAAATAGCAAAGACTTAAATCTTTTAGATGAAATCGACGCGTTGTATTCCGCAGGTGTTTGTTCTTTAAAAATCGAAGGAAGAATGAAGTCGGAATACTATCTTGCAACCGTTATCAACGCCTATCGCCGTGCAATCGACGAGTTTTACGCGATAGGTAGCGAATATAAAAATAATCCGCTATTTCAAGCGGAACTAAACAAAACGGCACATAGAGAATTTACTAAGGGTTATTTCTTCGGCAAAAACGATAGAACGGTTAACTATACCGATAGCCAAAGCAAAGGCACGCATAAATACATAGCAAACGTTTTAGATTACGATAGTGAAAAAGGATTTGCCACCGTTGAAATGCGCAATAGATTTAAGGTGGGTGACGTGTTAGAAGTTCTTTCGCCGAACGATAGTTTTTTGCAAAAAATCACGGTAGAAAAGATGCAAGACGAAAAGGGTAAAGACGTTAACGATGCAAAACTTGTTCAACAAAGACTAAGACTATACACGGCCGTACCCCTTGCCTCCGGCGATATATTGAGAATAGAAGAAGAATAATAGGAAAAGCCTTTCGGTATCGAAAGGCTTTTTAATTTGTTGCTTAAATTTATTCATCTAACCACGCGGGTAGAGAAAATTCTTCTTTTATAGACGGGCTTATACGCTTTGCTAACAAAATCTTTGCAACGGTTGGAACTAGCGGAATAAATAATCTTCGATATAGTTTAACGTGTTTGCAATACTTTAAGTGCTTGCAGTCTTCCGTAGCGTACTCTATAATTTTACGAATAGAACGGCTGTTATTATATTTACTGCGTTTAATAAAAAACAGTATTTCGCAAGTAAGAGCAACCCTAATTGCGTGTGCATACTCTTTGACTTCGGGGAAGTTGTTATATGCGTCGTGCAATATTCCGTTAAGGGAAATATAAGCGTCTAACTTATATTCGTTAAACCCACGTCTAACCAAACTGTTTTTAGTTTGAACGTAATAATAGGTGGGGAAGGGCACGAAAACCGTTTTATCAATAAGTTTAAGATATTTGTAGTTAAAAAGCGAGTCTTCGTTATACCTGCAATATTCCACGAAAGAAACGTTATTTTCTTTTATGATTTTGGTAGAATATAGTTTATTCCAAACAGAAAACTCGAACTTCTTTTGCGCTAAGAAATATTGCGTTGCCGTAACCTTGTCGTATAATTCGTATCTCTTAAAATCGGGTTTTTTAAACTTAATTTTATCATAAGTTTTATCATAAGCCGATTTTTTGTAGGCGCAAATAGAAAGATCGGCGCCCGTGCTAGATAAAGCGGTGTAAAGGTTTTCAATATGATATGGCGACAAAATATCATCGCTATCCATAAAGGCTATATATTCGCCTTTGGCTTTATCAATACCCGTGTTACGCGCGGAAGAAACGCCTTTCTTTTGATTAACGTAAACTTCAAAATTATCTTTCCCCTTAGCAAAGTCGGTAATAATCGAAAGGGTATTATCGGTACTTTGATCGTCCACTAAAATAATTTGTAAGTTTTTATACGTTTGGTTTTGCAAACTAACAAGGCTGTTAATAATAAATCGTTCGGAATTATAACATGGCATAACAACCGAAATAAGTGTTTTTTTCATAATTTAATCAAATAATCCTATTAAGGTTTCAATAACCTTTTTCTTCATAATGGTATAATCAATATAGTCGTGCTTATCAAAGACAAACTCGTGTGAAAACGATTGAACGATATCCATTGCAAAATGAATTTTTTCAATCGGGTTATCAACATCCATTCCAAGCGCTTTTATTTTTGAAGCGATTTTTAACGTGATATCATCTTCTAATTTAATAAACTGACTATTAACTTCGCTATCCATAAACCGCAAAGAGTGAAGCGCTTCGTGCATTTTCCCGTTATTTTTATGAGTCTTAATAGTTTGCTCTAAAATTTTAGGAATAAACACGCTAAAATCAATCGGCGCGGAAAGTTTTTCCACCATCGTTAAAAACGGCTCGAAAACTTTTTTTATGTATTTTGCCAAAACGTCGATTAAAATATCACGTTTGTCTTTGAAATATCCATAGACAATTCCCGTTGAAACGCCCGCTTCCTTGGCTATTTCGGCAGTATTCGTGCCGTAATACCCAACTTCCGAGAATAAACGGTAGCTAGCTTCTATTATCTTATTTTTAGTTTCAATAGAACGCCCCTGTCTAGGTTGTCTTATCTCGTTTTTCATGATTATACTAATTATATACTATTCGTAAACAAAAGGCAATAGAAAAGTCAAAAAATTTTTCCAAAAAAGTGAAAAAACTTTCGCATTTTACTTGACACGACTGAATATAAATGGTAATATGTTACCGTAAAAAGTGAAATAAGTTTCACGTTTTGGTACTTAGGAGGTGTTTATGCAAAAAACTTTAGATAAATTTATCGTAGGTGAAAGTGGCGTTGTTGTAAAAGTTGAAGGCGAGCGCAAGTTAAAGCGCAGGCTATACGATATGGGTATAACCAACGGTGCGGAAATTTATTTAAGAAAAAAAGCTCCACTTGGCGATCCTTTAGAAATAACTGTTAGAAGTTACGAACTTTCTTTGCGCAAAGCAGAAGCATCTTGCGTAACGATGGAGGTAAAGCATGTATAAATTTGCATTAGCGGGCAACCCCAACAGTGGCAAAACAACGTTGTTTAACGCTTTAACCGGTTCTACTGCCCACGTAGGCAACTGGCCAGGGGTTACTGTAGATAAAAGGGAAGGCACTTATAGAAAGACGGATGAACCCGTTTTAGTTGTAGATTTACCGGGTATATATTCTCTTTCGCCATACACTCAAGAAGAAGTAATTGCAAGAAACTACATATTAGATGAAAGACCGGATTGCGTTATAAATATAATAGACGCAACTAACTTAGAGAGAAATTTATATTTAACCACTCAAATAATGGAAATAGACGTGCCTATCGTGATTGCGCTTAATATGATAGACGTAGTTGAGAAACGTGGCGACAATATAGACGTTAAAGAACTAGAGCGTCGGTTAAAAATTCCAGTGATTAAGATTTCGGCGCTTAAAGGGAAAAACGTAGATAAACTAATGGAGCGTGCGTTAGAGTCGTGCAAGCAAAAAAGGAAAGGTGAAACGGTAATTGAAAACCAAGAATTACGTCATCTTATAGGCGACGTTAAAATTGCGCTAGAAGGACAGGGCGTAAAAGACCCTTTATTTCACGCCGTAAAACTTGCCGAGTTAGACGAACTTGAAGTCGTTATGCACGAAGGCACGGTATCTATGGTTCAAAATTTTAAAAAGACTTTTTCAGATACCACGTTTGGAGATGATTTCGAAGGTTTGGTTGCAGACGGAAGGTATAAATACATAACCAAATATTTTTCGCCCACGTTAAAGCGTAAAAACGCCGAGAAATTCGTGGTAACTCCTTCGGATAAAGCGGATAAAGTTTTAACGCATAAGATATGGGGTATACCGATATTTTTATTAATACTATTTGCTATATTCCACGTGACTTTCTCTGAAAACTTTTTATATTTGGGTGCGTTTATTTCGCCTGAATGGGTGTCGTTAGCAGGAACGCCTTTTGAAGGGGTGTTCGGTGCGGGTGCTATAAACTCGCCAGGCGTAAGCCTAATGGGTTTAGTTGAAGTGCTTACTGGATTTATTACAGAAGCGGTTGCTGGCTGGCTAGCCCCCTCTCCCGAGTGGGTTCAAGGGCTTGTTTTAGACGGATTCCTTGGCGGAATTTTTGCAGTTCTTGGATTTTTACCGCAAATTTTGGTATTGTTCTTGTGTTTCTCAATTTTAGAAGACAGCGGTTATATGGCAAGAATAGCGTTTATACTTGATAGAATGTTAAGAAAATTCGGGTTGTCAGGCAGAGCGTTTTTACCTATGATAATGGGTTTTGGTTGCTCAGTTCCTGCAATAATGAACACGAGAACTCTTGCCGACGATAAAGAAAAGATTGCAACAATCCGTGTTATACCGTTTTTTAGTTGTGGCGCAAAACTACCTATTTTAACCGCAGTTGCAGGCGCGATAGTTGCTTCTGCTAACGTTGGGAACGTGGATTTAATCACTTACGGAATGTATCTTTTAGGCGTATTGACGGCGCTAATTTCGGTTCTTCTTATGCGTTCTACTTCTCTAAAGGGTGAAACACCGCCGTTTATAATGGAACTTCCTGCGTATCATCTTCCACAGTTTAGAAACCTTATGGTATTGCTTTGGGAAAAAGCAAAACACTTTATACAAAAGGCGTTTACCATTATTTTGGCATCGACCATAGTAATTTGGTTTATCAGTCACTTTTCGTTCCACTGGGAATTTTTGCCCGACGAGAGTATAGACCAAAGCATTTTAGCAAACGTTTCAATGTTATTACAACCGATATTTACTCCAGTAGGTTTTGGTAGTCAACTCTCTCAATCGGGTTGGGTTTTCGTAGTAGCGTGTATAACGGGATTGATTGCCAAAGAAAACGTCGTTTCTACCTTAGGCACTCTTGCTGGATGTTTGTCGCTTACCTTTGTTGGAGACGAAAGTGGCGTAAGTGCAGTTTCAACCATGATAACCGCAACGGGAATAACCGTACCCGCGTTGTTATCGTTTATAGCGTTTAACATGACGACTATTCCTTGTTTCGCGACGGTTGCGGCGGCAAAAGGCGAACTTCATGGCAAAAGAACTTTTAACTTTACGTTATTATTCTGGATAGCAACGTCGTTTATAGTTTCTTCGGCAGTTTACGTTATAGGTAGTTGGTGGTGGACTTCGTTTATTTATCTAGCAGTTGTAGTTGTAATATTCTTATTATTCAAACTGAAAAAAATAGTAAAACGGGGGTAGATTGTGCAACCAATTGAAATTATACTGATAGTTTTTTGCGTGCTTGTTGTGGGCGGTGTAATATTATCCGCTATACTGCGTCGAAAGAGCGGGAAAGGCTGTTCGGGCGATTGTAGTTGTTGTAGTTCGTGTCGAAACAAAAATAAAAAATTAGATGAATAAAGAAATTAACTCGGCTTTTTAGCCGAGTTTTCTTTTTGTGAAAACAAAAATAAATAAAAAAACTTGAAAAAAACCACAATATATAGTATAATAAAAAAGATATGTTGTCACAATATATAAGTTTGGGAGAAACTAATGGCAAAAAACAGTTATAAAGCGGAAGACATTAAAATACTCGAAGGGCTAGACGCGGTGCGCATGCGCCCAGGTATGTATATAGGTACGACCAGCGTTCGCGGGCTTCACCACATACTTTGGGAAATAGTAGACAACGCTATAGACGAAGCGGCAAACGGTTTTGCAAACAAAGTAACGGTTACTTTGCATAAAGACGGTAGTGCTTCGGTTGAAGACAACGGGCGTGGCATACCAATCGACCTACACTCTAAGGCGGGAGTATCGGGCGTTCAAGTCGTATTTACGCAGTTGCATGCGGGCGGAAAGTTCGATTCGGATAATTATAACTACTCGGGCGGGTTGCACGGTGTTGGCGCATCGGTTACCAACGCGCTTTCGGAGTGGCTTAAAGTAGAAGTGTATAAAAACACCATATACCAAATGGAGTTTAGAAGTTATCTTGATAAAGAAACGGGCAAAGTAAAATCAGGCGTCCCCGTTGCACCGCTTAAAGACACTAAAATTAAAACCAAAAAGAAGGGAACGTTCGTTAGGTTTATGCCCGACGCAACCGTTTTCGAAACGATAAAATTCTCATCGGAGACCATACTTAAACGGTTAAAAGAACTTGCTTTTTTGAACAAAGGTTTGGAGATAGAGTTTTACGATGAAAGTTTAGAGTACAGGCAAATATTTAAGTTTGACGGCGGACTCGTTGACTTTGTAAAGTATCTCAACGCAGGCAAAAGCGTGTTGTATCAAGAGCCGTTGTACGCTCAAGCGGAAAAGGACGGGATAGTGGTTGAACTTGCCGTTCAGTATACCGACGCGTACGTTGATAGCGTATATTCTTACGTAAATAATATACCGACGGCGGAAGGCGGTATGCACGAAACGGGTTTTCGTTCGGGGCTAACAAGGATATTAAACGAGTTTGCACGGGATAAAAACATATTAAAAGAAAAAGACGACAATTTGTTGGGCGACGATTTTAAGGAAGGTTTAACGGCGATAATTTCGGTAAAAATGCAGTCCGTTCAATTTGAAGGTCAAACCAAAACCAAACTTGGCAATCCGGAAGCACGACCGGCGGTTGAACACGTTACGGTGACCCAACTTGGCGAATTGATGAAAGATAAAAAACGCGTTAAAGTGTTTGAAACGATATTAAACAAGGCGTTATCCGCCGCTAAGGCAAGGCTTGCCGCTAAAAAAGCGAAAGAGATAGCAAGGGCGTCTAAGAGCATAGAAGCACAAAACTTGGTAGGCAAACTTGCAAACTGTTCGGGCAAAAAACCAGAACTAAACGAACTATTTATAGTAGAAGGTGACTCGGCGGGCGGAAGCGCAAAACAAGCAAGGGTTCGTCAAACGCAAGCGATATTGCCACTTCGCGGAAAGATACTTAACGTAGAAAAGAAAAAGTTAGACCAAATACTTCAAAACGAAGAAATTCGCACTATAATAAGCGCGCTCGGTACGGGAATTGCGTCCGAGTTTGATATAAGCGGATTAAAATATCATAAAGTAATAATCCTTTCGGATGCGGACGTAGACGGTAGCCATATTAGAATACTATTACTAACGTTTTTCTTTAGATATATGCGAGAACTCATTACGGCGGGGCACGTTTATATAGGCATGCCACCACTTTACAAAGTGTACAAAAACAACGTTGAAGAATATGCCTACGACGACAGTCAACTTGCCGAAAAAATTCAAAAGGTAGGTAAGGGCTATCAAGTTCAGCGATACAAAGGTTTGGGCGAGATGAACCCCGGTCAGTTATGGAGCACCACTATGGACCCAAGCACCCGTTCGTTAATGCAAGTAACCATTGACGACGCCGCCGAAGCCGACAGGCTTATAACCGTGTTGATGGGCGACGAAGTTGCGGAGCGTAAAAAATATATTTTCGAGCACGCAAACTTTAACAAAGAAGACTCGTTTGCTAAAATCAAACGTTCTTAAAAAGGGATAAGATATGGAAGAAAATAAAGGAACGCTTATATTCAGTTCGTTAAGCGAAGTTTTTAAAAACTCAATGATACCGTATGCGGAGAACGTTATTTTAGACCGTGCCCTACCCCGAGTAGAAGACGGATTAAAACCCGTTCAACGCCGTATACTATACGCTATGTACGAAATGGGTTTGCAACCCGACAAACCGCACAAGAAGTGCGCAAAAATCGTCGGTGAATGTTTGGGTAAATATCACCCCCATGGCGACAGTTCGGTTTACGACGCGTTGGTTAGATTAGCGCAACCTTTCAATATGCGCCAAACGTTAGTTAACGGCCACGGTAACTTTGGTACGGTGGACGGCGACTCTGCGGCTGCGTATAGGTACACGGAAGCGCGTTTAGAACCGCTTGCGTTGGAACTTTTAAAGGATATAGAAAAGAACACGGTAGACTTTGCGCTAACGTTCGACGATACTTCTGAAGAACCGCAAACGTTGCCGGGTAGATTTCCCAACCTTTTGGTAAACGGCGCAATGGGTATAGCCGTTGGGCTTGCGACGAATATTCCGCCACACAACCTAGTTGAAGTAATAGACGGAACGATTGCGTATATAGACAATCCCAAGATAAGCCTTAATCAAATGATGGAATATATCAAAGCACCCGATTTTCCAACGGGCGGATATATAATTGCGGGCGAAGAACTCGAAGAAGCGTATAAGACGGGTAAGGGTAAAATCAAAATAAGAGCGCGAGTTACCATAGAAAAGGCGGGCGATAAACAAAATTTAGTTATTTCAGAAATACCTTATCAGGTGAATAAAGCCACTCTTCTTAAAAAGATTTCCGACATGCGCGAAGAGAGAAAAGAAGTTTTAGGCGGTATAGCGGACGTAGTAGACGAATCGGATAGAAACGGCATGCGCGCGGTAATCAAACTCAAAAAGGATACCGATGCTAAGGCGGTGCTTAATTACTTATATAAAAATAGCGATTTAGAAGTTTCATACGGCATAAACATGGTGGCGATTGCGGACGCAAAACCGCGCCAAATGGGTTTGCTCGAGATTATCGGGTACTACGTGAATTATCAGCGTGAAGTAATTGTTCGTAGAGCCAAATTTGATTTAGAACGCGCGAAAGAGAGAGCGCATATTTTAGAAGGGCTTATCGTTGCCGTTAAAAATATAGACGAAGTAGTTCAAATAATTAAAGGCTCGCAAAACACTGCGGACGCAAAAGAAAAACTAAAAAAACGTTTTAGTTTAACCGAAGTTCAAGCGACCGCTATTCTTGATTTAAGACTTGCAAGACTAACCAAACTTGAAACGACTAAGTTAGAAGAAGAACTAAAAGAATTACACAAAAAAATAGAGCAGTTAACCGCGTTACTCCAAAGCAAAGCGAAGCAGATGGCAGTGGTTAAAACCGAACTAAACGAAGTAAAGAAAAAGCACGGCGAAGATAGGCGCACCAGCCTTATCAAAGGTGGCGTAGAGATAAATATTGAAAGCGTGGAAAAAGAACTAAAAACGGTGGACGACTTGGTGGTTGGTTTTACCGATAACGGATTCTTTAAAAAGATGACCGAAAAGAACTACAAATCTTCGGTTAAAAAGTTTGCCGGCTCAATTTCTTCGCAAGACTTCTTAAGGTTTAGCGTTCAGGCGAAGAGCGACCAAACGCTTATTGCGTTTACTAACCTTGGTAACGCCGTTAAAATCGACCTTGAAATCGCACCCGAGTGTAGATATAGGGACAAGGGCGTTAAGTTTACCGAAGTATGTAAAGAAGCGCACCGAAACGAATACCCTGTGGCGTTCTTTGCGGTGTACGAGAACGAAATGCCACAAGGTCAGTTATTATTCTTTACCAAGGACGGTATGATAAAGAAAACCGACTGGACGGAATATTCGGTTATAAAACCCTATTACCAAGCAATCAAGTTAAAAGAAGGCGATCAATTATGGTCGGTAGAACAAGACTTGCCCGACACCACGATAGCTTTCGTTACCGAACGTGGTATGGCGCTCAACGCCGAAAAGAACGATATTCCCACCCAAGGTAGAATAGCAGGTGGCGTTAAGGGAATAAACCTAAACGCAGGGGATAGAGTAGCCTTCCTTTCGCAAGTAGACGACGAAGGCGAGTTTGTTATAATAACCGATGCTGGTTTCTATAAACGAGTGCTAGTTGTAGATATCGAGCCTATGGCAAGGTATAGAAAGGGCGTTAAAATCGTAGAGCTTGGCAAAGACGGTAAAGTTGTGTTTGCGTGTCAAGTAAAAGAGCCTTTCGACTTAGTGGTAGTAGATAACTTTGGCGTTCCGTTCACAGTTAATACCGAAGATATTAGTATAGAAGGCAGAACCAACAAGGGAAAAACGCTTAAGAACGAAAATAAAAAGCGTAGTCCTGAAAAAGTATTCAAAATTTAATAAATAATTAAGCGATAAACGCGTTACCTTTTTGGTAGCGCGTTTTTTGTTTTTAGAATATTGAAGATTTTTATCGCATAAAATTTAACCAAGACAAGAAAAAGACTAAATCTTCGTATTTTCGACAAAAAGTATGAAAATTCATTAAAGGGAAAAAGTTAAAATGTATTTTGCTGTTTTAACAAAAAAGAAGATATTATACTTTACGCTAACT
>CAJGCK010000012.1 GCA_904501795.1 uncultured Clostridia bacterium | reverse complement strand
TCTATGATGAACTCGGAAGTTGGCTTTATAAGACGCGTGCTTTCAGTGGTTGAACACTATGGTATAGGTGTAGAACACGTTCCTTCGGGAATAGATACGCTTTCTATTGTTATAGAGTCTGACCAACTTAAAGACGGCGTTTTAACCGACGTTGTAAACGGTATAAGAGAAAACGTTAATCCAGACTATATTCACGTTATGGAAAACGTTTCGTTAATAGCAACCGTTGGTCACGGTATGGCAAGAAGAACGGGTACCGCGGCAAGATTGTTTAGCGCTCTTGCAAAAGCAGGTATAAATATTAAGATGATAGACCAAGGCTCAAGCGAATTAAATATTATCATAGGCGTTGCAAATAGCGACTACGAAAAATGTATTAAGACAATATATAACGAATTCGTGTAAAATAATAACTGATAAAGGGATAACGATGATATCGTTGTCCCTTAGTTTTAGAAGCAAAAAACTAAAAGGGATAAAAATAAAAAAAGAACGCTTAAAGCCTTGCTTTTTTTTCTTGAAACGGATATAATAGTTATGCTTAAAAGCAAAGGTAAAAAATCAAATGGTTTTTCGGGGTGTAGCGCAGTTGGTAGCGCGCTTGGTTCGGGACCAAGAGGTCGTGGGTTCAAATCCCGTCACTCCGACCAAAGAAAAAGGTAGGCTAAACGCCTGCCTTTTTCTATGTATTACGGGATTTGAATGGGGAGAAAATTTGCTTGCAAATTTCCCGTAGGGTAAACAGTGGACACCCACTGTTTATCGGAGAAGGTCGCACAGGCGAAAATCCCGTCACTTCGACCAATTTTTTAATAAATTTAATTTTTTTATAAAACTCAACCAACGGTATGTTTACTTTTTTTCTTTTTTCTATTATACTAATAATAGAACGTAGCAAGGAGAAAAGAAGTGGACCAAGTTAAAATTGGTAAATTTATTAGCAAACGAAGAAAAGAATTAAAAATTACCCAAACTCAGTTAGCAGATAGACTCAACATAACAGATAGAGCGGTTTCTAAGTGGGAGCGGGGAAGAGCTATGCCCGATTCTTCAATAATGCTTAAATTGTGTGAAATTTTAAACATTACGGTAAACGACTTGTTGTCGGGAGAAAAAGTTTCTTTAGATAAATACAACGAAGAATTAGAAAGTAATTTAATAAAAATGGTAAAAGACAAAGAAAAAACGGATAAAACTTTGCTTTGTATGGAAATAGTGGTCGGCGTTTTGTGTTTGATACCGATTATTGCTTCAATACTTTTGGTTAATTTTATTCAAATGGAAGAATGGCTTGCCAGTATGATAGTAGGTTTTTCCTGTGTGCCTATTTTTGTAGTTGCACCACTTATGATAAAAATCGAACAAGTTGCGGGGTATTACGAGTGTGGAAACTGCGGGCACAGATACGTTCCTAAATATAAAAGTGTTTTTGGTGCGATGCACCTTTTTAGAACTAGGTATATGAAGTGCCCAAAATGTGGCAAAAGAACTTGGCAAAAAAAGGTTATTAGTAAATAAAAAACGCCGTTTGGCGTTTTTTGTTTTATGTTAATTTTATATTGAAAGTTATTTAAGAAACTCTTTTAATTGTTCGCAAAAAACTTCTACGGGAAGTCCAACCACGTTATTATAGCTACCGATAATTTTTTCAACTAGCGGATACCCGTCTTGAATACCGTAACTTCCCGCTTTATCAAACGGTTTTTTGTTTTTAACGTAATCTTCTATTAGCATAGGTGAGAGTTTGTTAAAACTCACTTTAGTCTTTTCGACGTTAACAACGCGTTCGTTTTTTGAAACAAAAGCGTAAGCAGTTAAAACGGAGTGGGTTTTGCCCGATAAAATAGAAAGGGTAGAAACAGCGTCTGCAAAATCTTTCGGTTTACCTAAAATTTTATCTCCAAAAACCACCACAGTGTCTGCACCTAAAATCAAAACGTCACTAGGTTGTGAAAGAGACAAAAAAACGTCCAGCGCTTTGCCTAAAGCGAATTCGCAAACGGTTTCTTTTGGCGAAAGATTTGAGACTGTTTCGTTAAAATTACTTTTAACCACTTCAAAATCAAAGCCGTATTCAGTTAACAACTCTTTTCTTCTAGGCGAGTTAGATGCAAGTATAAGTTTCATAGAATTATAAAGGTAAAAAAACACCCCGGTATTTATCGGGGTGAAATTTTATTATTCAGCTTTTTCCGTTTCTGCCTTTTTAGCTCTGGGCTTTCTGGGTTTTTTAACGGGTGCAGGTTCAACCGGTGCAACAGCTTCTTCAACAGGTGCAACTTCAACGGGAGCAACTTCTTCAACAGGGGTTGCACTCTTAATAGCAACGTCTAATTTCTTTGCAAGTTTTGCTTTTTTGTTTGAAGCGTTGTTTGCATGTATTATGTTTTTGCTAGAAGCAGAGTCGATTATAGCGAAAGCTTCGGATAAAGCAACTTTAGCTTCTTCTAATTTATTGTTTTTGATTAAAGCGTCTAATTTTTTAATTTCAGTTTTAACGGCTGAGCGAATAGCTTTATTTTGTTCGGTCTTTTTTTCGATTACTAATACTCTTTTTTTAGCTGATTTAATATTTGGCATTTGTTATGCGCTCCTTACTATCTTTTTATATCGCAATTAATTTTAACATAAAAAAAATATAAAAGCAACTACATTTTAACTATAATTTTTGTTTTTTTATTTTGTTTTTAATTATTTTTTCGTTTTAATCATACAATTTATTATGAAAAAAAAGGTAATAGCCGTAATAGACAGTGGCGTGGGCGGGCTTTCGCTATTAAAAAGTTTAACAAGCGAGTTTCCAGAATGCGAATTTATTTATCTTGGCGATAACGACAACGTGCCTTACGGCACTAAATCAAAACGAAAGCTTTTAGAACTAACGTTTAACAATTTGTTATATCTTCAAAGCTTTAACGTTTCGGCAGTAGTTTTTGGTTGTAACACTTTGTCCGTTAGCGTGTTTTTTGAAATCAAACGCTATTTCCCATTTCCTATTTTTCCTATATTTCCGCCTTTTGAGAAAGTTTTGATGACGGGGAAGAGTGCCGTTATGCTGGCGACGGTAGAAACTTCAAAGAAATACGCTCAAACTAAATCGCTAGAAGTTAAGCCTTTAGAGTGTCTTGCAACTGAAATAGAAGAAAAGGTTTTTTCCCTTCAAAACGTAGACTTAAATACTTATTTAAAAGGAGTAAAAAAGGGTTGCGACACGATTGTTTTAGGGTGTACACACTACAATTTTATAAAAAATGAAATTTTTAACCACTTAAAACCACAAAAAATTTTAGACGGGGCCACTTTTGTTATAAAAAACGTTGCAAAAAATCTAAAAATCAAAAAATCGCTAGTAAAACACAAGCGAACTCAAATAATATTTTTGGGCAAAAACTCCGAAAAAAACAAAAAAGTTTGGTCAAATGTGGTTTTGCCGATGCCAAATTTATAAAAAAACTGACAAAAAAACATAAAAAAATTTAAAAAAAGGGTTGACAGTGGTCAAAAATGTTGTTATAATTTAATCAAAATTAACAAAGGGGGTATAGCGCACGCATGGCAGGCAAGAACTATTCGCATCAATTAGATGCTAAAAATAGAATGCGTATTCCTGCTAAACTTCGCGAAGAACTCGGTGCGAACTATTCGGTAACGGTTGGTTCGGGCGGATGTCTTTACGTTTATTCTGAAGAGCAAATGCAAAGCGTTAAAGCCACCCTTAAAAATGTAAATGCATATAGAGAAAAGCAACTAAAAGCCGCTCGTTTTATATTGTATAATACTTGGGAGGCAGAAGAAGACAAGCAAGGTAGAATTCTTTTACCCGAAAACTTGCGCAAATATGCAAAGATTGAAAAGAACGTGATAGTTTTTAAAGGACCTAACTGCATAGAAATTTGGAGTGAAGAAGTTTGGAACGAATACTTTTCAGACGTTAATTTCGAAGAACTTGCCGACGCGATTGATATATTAAACGATAATGGCTGATTATAAACACCTATCGGTAATGTTAAAAGAGTGCATAGACGGGCTTAACCTAAAAAACGGCGGAATTTATTTCGACGGAACGTTAGGCGGTGGCGGGCACTCTTACGAAATTTTAAAGGGCAGTGCCCCGAACGGCAAATTGATAGCAACCGATTTAGACGATTACGCAATAGGACGGGCAAGTGAAAGGTTAAAAGAGTTTGAAGGTCGGTTCAAAATACTTAAAAGCAACTTTAAAAATTTTTCAAATATAAAAGAAGACCTTGGCATCGACGGATTTGACGGAATATTGTTAGATTTGGGCGTTTCGAGTTTTCAACTCGACGATAGGGAGCGTGGTTTTTCGTATCTAGACGGGTCGGTTGAGTTGGACATGCGTATGGATAGAAACAACCCGATAGACGCTAAAACGATTGTTAATGAATATTCGTTTGAAAGGTTAAAAGAAATATTTTTTGAATACGGTGAAGAACGGTTTAGCGGAGCGATAGCGAAGAAAATCGTAGAAGTTAGACAAAAAAACAAAATTTGCACCGTTGGACAGTTGAACGAGATAATTTCGCAAGGAATTCCTAAAAAATTTCAACACGACGGACATCCTTCAAAAAGGGTATTTCAAGCGATTAGGATAGAAGTTAACGGTGAGCTTACCGACTTATACGAAACAGTTTTAGAAATGGGTAGGGCGCTTAAAGTTGGTGGAAGGTTGGTTATATTAACTTTTCACTCGTTAGAAGATAGAATCGTAAAAAAAGCGTTTAAGATGCTTGAATGCGATTGTATATGCGACAAGAAATTACCTGTTTGCGTTTGTGGGAAACGCAAAGAGGTTGAAATAATAACTAAGAGACCTATAACTGCTACTGAAGAAGAAACTAAGTTGAACACACGAGCGCGAAGTGCAAAACTTCGCATAGCTGAAAAAATATAAAAAAAGGAGTATTTATGATTACAGCTAAACGTAACGGAAACGTAATGGAACAAACTTATTCAAACGCCGGTGCTGGCGTAGGGCTTCTTGAAAGAGAGGCACCCGTAGAGTATAACGTCATCGAACAACCTGCAATGGTTGAAGAAGAAAGCCTTGAACAAGCAAGAGAAAGGATGCAAAAAAATCTTGACAAATTGCTTAATTACGATAGATACAGTGAAACCTGTGTAGAAGAAGTTTCAGAAGTACAAGCCGTTGCTACCGAAGAAGTAGCTTGCCAAGACGAAGATATTCGTCCTACGTCTACTACTATGCAGTTTGGCGATGGTGATTTAGACCAAATGTACAAAGAAATGAACCGTAAGACCGAAGAAAAAGAAGTTTACGCGCTCAATTCTAAAGGAAAAATAGTTGCAGTTCTATATTCTTTAGTAGTTGCGGTGATTTTAGCGCTAATCGTACTAAATACCGGCGTTTTAGCTCGTATTAATAACGGTAATGAATTAAAACAAGCAGAACTAAACGGCTTAATGACTAATTACGAACGCGTTCAAGAAAGTATTGATGAACTTTCTAGCGACGAATACGTTAGCAAGCTTGCTGAACAAGAAGGTATGCTTAAAATAAATTAGTAATTAAACCTTTGCTTAAAAAATATATTGTATTGATATATTAATAATGCAAAGGGGTAATAACTATAAAAAACGAATATTCAATAACGATTTTACGAAAGAGGTTATTTGCGATTTTTATCGCGATAGCCTTTTTATTTTTGTTTGTTTTAGGACGGCTTTTTTATATTCAAGTAATTTGGGGGGAAAGTCTGCAAGAAAAGGCTATTGACCAGTGGACAAGGGAAATACCGATAGTTGCATCTCGCGGTCAAATTACCGATAGAAACGGCGTGGTATTAGCGACTAACAATGACACTTACACAGTTTTCGTTCGAAAACGCGCGTTGTCCGACTACGACTACGTAGCTGGAATACTTGCGCACACTCTTTCGCTTAATAAGGAAGACGTTTTAAATAGACTAAACAACACGGTTTCAAGCGAAATAACAATAAAAAAACAAGTCAAAAAAGACAAAATTGATCAATTGCTTAAATACAACCTAACGGGCGTGTATTTTTCAAGGGATAATTCACGTCTTTATCCGTATAACGACCTTTTATCATCGGTTTTAGGCTTTACTTCAACCGATGGCAAAGGGCAGTCTGGATTAGAACTGTTCTATGATAAGTATTTAACGGGTTTTAACGGCGAAATTCTTTACGAAACTGATATAGTTGGTGTGGAGATAGACGGTGGTAAAGCAAGTTATATACCCGCTACCGATGGTCTTAACGTTAAACTAACTATCGACTATGAAATCCAACAACTATGCGAAACGGCAATGAGTAAAGCTATGGTTGAACATAGCCCTAAAAGTGCGCAAATGTTGGTTGTAGACCCGTCAAACGGCGAAATATTAGCATTATCAACTAAACCGACGTTTAATTTAAACGAAGTGCCAAGAAATGACTTGGAGTCATTAAATAGACTAAGCAGAAACGGGCTTGTTTGCGATATGTACGAGCCTGGCTCTACGTTTAAGGTGTTGACAGCCGCGGCAAATATTGAAGAATATTTGCAAGGGAATAAGAACGCGTTTTCTATTGATCACGTATATAGCAGTTCGAGATATAGATATATAGACGGACAAAAGGTAAAGTGTTGGAGCGACCATAAAAACGGAAAGCACTCATCACTAACTTTGCAAGGTGGATTAAACAACAGTTGTAACCCGATATTCGTTGATATAGCGATGTCGCTTGGTAAAGAAACGTTGTATAAATACGTTAATTTGTTTAATTACGGCAGTGTTACAGGGGTAGATTTTAACAAAGAAGCGCAAGGAATGATTTTACCTGTAACAGCAGTGCAAAACGTAGATTTAGCAAGAATTGCTTTTGGTCAAACGATAGCGGTAACGGGAATACAACTTGCTATGGCAACTTGTTCGGCAATAAACGGTGGTGTGTATTATACGCCGTATTTAGTAAGTGAAATTTATTCTAATAATTTAACTGTGGTTGAAAAAAACACTCCAAAAATTCGAAACAGAGTAATAAGTGAAAAAGCAAGTAAAATATTAAATGAAATGCTTGAAAAAGTAGTGAGTGAAGGGTCAGGAAAAAACGCTTATATTGAAGGCTATAGAGTAGCGGGTAAAACAGGTACTGCGCAAAAATACGAAAATGGAATTATTGCGCTTGGAAAGTATGTTTCAAGTTTCGTAGGATATTTTCCCGCAAATAATCCAAAGTATCTTGCGTTAGTAATAATCGACGAACCGGTAGGGCAATATTACGGTTCAACCGTTGCCGCGCCGTACGCAAAAGATGTTTTTGAAGGTATTATCAGTATAAAAAATTTATAGGAAGTGCGTCTTTTATGAAATTGTTAGACCTAACAAAAAACTTAAAGGTAAAAAAGATAGTCGGCGATACCGACGTTGACGTAAAAGAAGTGTGTTTTAATCATAAAACCGCAACTAAAGGCAGTTTATACGTTTGTTTAAAAGGGAATTCTTTCGACGGGCATGAATACGTAAAACAAGCGGAAGATTACGGCGCGATTGCCGTGATTACGGAACGCGAAATAGATTGCATTGCTACTCAAATTATCGTCGAAAATTCCCGAATAGCACTAAATAGAGTTTCGGCTGAATTTTACGGGCGTTGTGATGAAAAAATGAAGATTGTAGGCGTAACGGGTACAAACGGCAAAACTTCTACAAGTCACGTTATTAAAACAATACTAGATAACGCCGATATTAAATGTGGGGTCATAGGCACTTTAGGTGCGTATTACGACGATGTTTATATAGAGCAAAATCTTACTACTCCAGACCCAATAGAACTTCATAAAATTTTTAAAAATATGTACGACGCAGGTGTTAAAGTGGTAGTTATGGAAGTGTCGGCACATGCTTTATATTTAAGTAAAACGGAAGTAATTAACTATGAAATCGGCGTTTTTACAAACTTAACACAAGACCACTTGGACTTTTTTAAGGATATGGACGAGTATAAAAAAGCAAAACTGAAATTATTCTCGCAAAAAAAATGCAAATATGCCGTTGTTAACGCCGATGATAAGGTAGGGCGCGAGATATATTCAATGCGCAAAAACGTAATAAGTTACGGGCTATTAAACCCTGCAGACGCTTTCGCAATAGACGTTAGAGAAACCGATAGGGGAAGCAGTTTTATACTAAACTTGCTAGACGTTATTTGTGAAATAAAATTAAAATTGATAGGTAATTTTAACGTTTATAACGCAATATGTGGTTGTTGTGTTTGTTACATTCTAGGTGTTTCGATTGAAAAAATCGTTGAAGGCGTATCTAAAATCCATTGTGTGAGTGGTAGGCTAGAACTTGTTTATAACGATAAGATTAAGATTTACGTAGACTACGCTCACACACCAGACGGTCTTGAAAAAAGTTTACTTGCGCTGAGAAAAATATGCAAAAACAAACTGATTTCAATTTTTGGTTGTGGTGGCAATAGAGATAGAGAAAAAAGAGCGTTGATGGGAGAAATAAGCGGTAAACTCGCTGATTTTACGGTTGTTACAACGGATAATCCAAGGTTTGAAGAGCCTATGGAAATAATTTCTAACGTAGAAAAAGGCGTAAAAAAGGTTACCGATAAATACGTATTAATTCAAGATAGAGAACAAGCGATTAAATACGCAATAGAGCACGCTAACAAAGGCGACGTTTTGCTTGTCGCGGGAAAGGGTAGTGAGCGTTATCAAGAGATTCTGGGTATAAAACAAACTTATAACGATAAAGATACCATTATTAAAGTCTTAAAAGGAAATATTTAAAAGGAAATATAAAGTGATAAAAGGTTATATATACGCCGTCTTTATTTCTTTTTTCGTAAGCCTTTTACTGTCAATAGTAGGGATACCTATTTTAAAAAAAATTAAAGCGGGACAAACTATACTTTCGTACGTAAAAGAACATCGCGAGAAAAACGGAACGCCGACTATGGGCGGAATATTTTTCGTATTATCTACGTGTATAACGTTTCTTTTGCTAGGCGGTGCGCAAAGTAAAGTCGCGCTTAGTTGTTTAAGTATAGGGTTTGCTTATATGATAGTCGGGTTTATCGACGATTTTTTAAAGATAAAATATTCTAAAAACGAAGGACTTAAACCCTACCAAAAAATAATTTTTCAACTTGGTGTTTCGTTAATTGCGGGCTGGTCGGTTTATACTAACGGCTTAACTCAATTTGCAATTCCGTTTACAAGAAGCTCCGTTGACCTTGGCGTTTTTACAATATTTTTAGTTTCATTCGTATTTATCGCTTTAACTAATAGCGTAAATTTAACCGACGGTTTAGACGGTCTTGCCGGTGGTGTATCCGTAGCCTATGCGATAGGTGTAAGCGTTATTATAATATTGCAAACGGGCGTTCACGGCCTAACTAACAGCAAAATTCAAGACCAAACAAGTCTTTTAGTCCTATCATTTGCGCTTATAGGGGCTATAACGGCGTATTTAATCTTTAACGTAAGCAAAGCAAGGGTTTTTATGGGTGACACGGGTTCGCTCGCTTTAGGCGGTTTTCTAGGCGGTATAAGCGTTTACTCGGGCAATTCGTTTTTTATTCCGTTAATAGGAATAACTTTCGTTGCAAGTAGCATATCAGTAATAATACAAGTGCTATATTATAAAGCAACTAAAAAGCGCGTATTTTTAATGGCTCCTATCCATCACCATTTCCAACACAAAGGGTATAGCGAAACTCAAATAAGTTTTGTATATTTTGTAATAACGTGTTTTTTTGGTATGGCGTGTATATTGTCTTACGCGTAAGGGGGATATATGAACGTTTCAAAACAAAAATTTTTAATAGTTGGAGTATCAAAAAGCGGAAGAGCGGTCGCCGAATACGTTTTGAATAAAAACGGCGCCGTTTTTCTTTTTGAGCAATTACATAACGACAGCATAGAATCAACTATAAAAGAACTTGTTGAAAAAGGAGCTGTTAGATTGGAAAATCCAAAAGAAAGGCTTGACGAAATAGACGTTGTAGTCGTTAGCCCCGGTGTGCCGATTAATCATGAGTTAATAGTAACGGCAAAAGAAAAAAACAAGCGTATTATAAGCGAACTAGAATTTGGCTTTTTGAATTATAACGGATTATCAGTCGCCGTGACAGGCACTAATGGGAAAACAACCACGGTTACACAAATTAACCACGTGCTGAAAGAGAATGGACTAAATTCCGATTGCGCTGGTAATATCGGCTGTCCTATAACGGCACGGTTAGAAGAATTAAGGGAAGACTCTATAGTTGTTAGTGAAGTGTCAAGTTTCCAACTTGAAACTACCAACGTTTATTGCCCGCATATTTCTTGCGTTTTAAATCTTGCGCCCGACCATTTGGAAAGACATTATACGATGGATAACTACGCATTTTTAAAAAGCAAACTGTTAAGAAACCAAACTCAATCTGAATACGCTATCTTAAACTATGACGACGAAACGGTTAAAGCCTTTCAAACGGTAACAAAGGCAAAGGTGTATTTTATTTCGTTACGAGAGCAAGTAAATGGTGCGTATCTAAAAAACGGCGTGCTTTATTGTTTTAATATCCCCGTAATTAATGAAAACGAACTAACCGTTGTTGGTAAACACAACGTATACAACGCTTTATTCGCCATTTTAACCTGCTATTTACTTGGTGTCGACTTGGAAAGCGTCAAGAAGGGGTTGATGACTTTTAAGGGGGTTAGACACCGTTTAGAACTTGTAAAAGAAATGAACGGTAAAAAATATTACAACGATTCTAAATCTACTAACACTGCTTCGGCGATAAGCGCAATAAAAACCTTGTCGACGCCAACGGTATTAGTTCTTGGCGGTAGCGAAAAAGGCGAAACTTATGACGATTTGTTTTTGCAAATAAAGTTAAGTTCAGTAAAGCACGTGGTTTTAACGGGCGCGTCGCGATTTAATATGCTTGATTGCGCGGTAAAACACGGGCTTAAAAGTGTAAGTTTGGTTGAAGATTTTGAATATGCAATTAAGGTTGCTAACGTTTTCACAAGTGTTAACGAGTGCTTGTTGTTAAGCCCTGCGTGTGCAAGTTTTGATAGTTTTAAATCGTACGAAGAACGTGGAAATAAATTTTGTGAAATAGTAGAGGAATTGAATTGAAAAAAGATAAAATTATAATAAATAAAAAGGAAAAAGGTGACTATTTACTGTTAATTGCAGTGACGATGCTTGCGATAATAGGTACGGTTTTTATATACTCGGCAAGCAATTATTCGGCTGAAGCAACCTATAACGACCCTTTTTATTTTGTTAAAAAACAAATTGTTGGAATAATTTTAGGCGTAGCATGTATGCTTTTTACAGCAAATTTCAATTTCAACAAACTAAAAAAATTTACCTTACCTATTAGCATGCTTTCTGTAGTCCTTTTATGTCTTGTATTTATTCCGGGTATAGGTGTTGAAAACTACGGCGCAAAAAGATGGATAGGGTTCTTCGGCGTGACTTTGCAACCATCGGAAATCGCTAAGTTTTCACTAATATTATTTAGCGCTCATTACATATCTAACAACAAAGAAAAATTAAAAAATTTTTATGGAATTATACCGATACTCTTATATGGCGGACTACTATGTTTGCTTATAATATTAGAGCCGAACATGTCGATAACCGTATGTGTGGGACTGCTTATGATATGTTTGCTTTTAGTGGGCGGAATGAAGATAAAATATTTTATATTTATGTTAATACCTGCGGTTGTTGCGGGCGTTTGCTTGATTATTGCTGAACCTTATAGGCTAAGTAGATTAATGGCTTTTATTAATCCTTGGTCTAACCCTAAGGGTGAAGGTTATCAACTATTACAGTCGCTTTACGCTTTAGGTTCAGGTGGTTGGTTTGGCGTAGGGCTATTTTCTTCAAGACAAAAATACGCTTTTTTGCCGTTCGCGGAATCTGATTTTATCCTTGCGGTTATAGGTGAAGAGATAGGCTTTATAGGGCTAATCGGTTTTTTTGCTCTTTTATTTTTTATAATTTTAAGGGGATTAAGGATAGCGTCAAAAGCTGAAAACACGTTCGGCTTTTTATTAGCAATAGGCGTTACACTAATTTTCGGTATACAGACGGTAATAAACGCGTTAGTGGTGACGGGGAGTATTCCACCTACCGGCTTGCCACTGCCACTTGTGTCAAGTGGGAATACTTCAATAATAATTTTTATGAGCGAGATGGGTATACTTTATAATATTTCAAAATCTAAGAAGTTAACCTTTTAACTAGTTAAACCATACAATAAAACGTAAGTGTATTATCTATAACGGATAATACATTTTTTTATAAGGAGAAATGTATGGAAAAATACGTTATAAAAGGTGGAAAAAAATTAAGCGGAAAGATAGAAATTGAAAGCGCTAAAAACGCCGTTTTACCTATACTTGCAGGGTGTATATTAACCGAAAAAGAAGTAGTAATAAAAAATTGTCCAAAGATAATTGACGTTTTGAATATGATAAAAATTCTTAACGAAATAGGCGTAAAAACTCGTTATGAAGAAAAGAATTTAATAGTAGATGCAAGTACTATAAACGGATTTAAAATTCCCAAGGAGTTATCAAAGGAATTAAGGTCGTCAATTTTTACGTTGGGAGCATTAATTGCAAGGTTAAATAGGGCTGTGGTGGCGTATCCCGGCGGTTGCGATATCGGTATTCGACCTATTGACATACACCTTACGGCACTTAAAGAATTAGGCGTAAAAATAGAAGAACACGGCGGAGAAATTTCTTGTGTTTCAAGCGGTGTAGTAGGTAAAGAAATATTTTTAGATTTTCCATCGGTTGGTGCAACGGAAAACGTTATACTTGCTAGCGTATTTTGTACGGGCAAAACGATTATTAGGAATTGTGCTCGTGAACCCGAGATAATAGATTTAATGAATTTTTTAAACAAACTCGGCGCAAACGTAGTTGGCGCGGGTAGTAATACGATTGAAATAACGGGCGTAAAAAAACTAAACGGTTGCACCTATAAACCGATAAGTGATAGAATTGAAGCGGGAACTTACTTAATATCAACGGCAATAACGGGCGGTGAAATAGAGATTCACAACAGTAATTCAAAAAATATTTCGTCTCTTTTACATAAAATTTCAAATAACACTTGTAAAATTACTATTAATAATGATATAATATATTATAAATTTGGGGGAATACGCAAAAGCATTAACGTAAGCACAAATCCGTATCCTGCCTTTCCCACTGATTTGCAAGCGCAAATAACCGCGCTCTCTTGCGTGTCACACGGCACTTCGTTTATAACGGAGAACGTTTTTGAAATGCGATTCAAACACGTACCTGAACTCGTTAAAATGGGCGCGCGAATTAGCGTGTACGGTAAAACGGCCGTAGTAAACGGAATAGAACAGTTAAACGGCGCACCCGTTACCGCACAAGATTTGCGTGGGGGAGCAGGCTTGGTTTTAGCTGGACTAAATGCAAACGGCGTAACGGAAGTTTACGGAGTGAAACATATAGAACGCGGATATTTTAATCTGGTTGAAAAACTTGTTTCGCTCGGTGCGGATATACGAAAAGAATTTTAAGGAAAACTTATGAAAAGCAAAAAGATTTTAGCGAGTTTAATATGCGTAATTTTCGTTGCCGTTTTATTATGCGGTGCGTATTTTTCATTTACTATTAAACAAGTTAAAGGTTCTTTTGCTTTTACTGAAAAGATTTCGGTTCAATCAGTTCAAAAAACTCTTGATAAATTCGTTGGTGGGAACTTGTTGTCTTTTGATACGGAATCTATTAAGCAAGAGATTGAAAAAGAGCCCTATTTAAAGGTGATATCGGTTGAAAAAGCATATCCTAACGTTGTAAACGTTAGCGTTGTTGAAAGAAGAGAAGTGTATTTAATCGATCACGGTGAAAGCACGTATATTTTAGATGAGACGGGTCATGTTTTGTCTACGTTGACGGATGAAAGAAAGAACTCCCCCGAGTTTAATTACCGTGACTTTATAACTCTTTCATTAAACGGAATAAATGTTTTGGGGGACGTGGTTATAGGCGAAAGTATAAAAACATCTTCTCCACTTGTTTTGTCTAAAGCGTTTGAACTTGCCGAGTATTCTAGGTTAACCGATTGTATTTCGGGTATGAAAGTTTCGGTAACCCCACTTACGAAAGACGTTGTTTTTTCAACGTATACAGGTGTTAGTATAGAGATTTACGATTTATTAATTGATGGTGACGAAAAGATTGAATTAGCGCTATCTTTGTACGAAAGTGAAGATAGTGATTTCGTTAAGTCCAACGGAAAACTTATCGTATATTCAGACGTTAATTCTTCCGTTAAAGCGGTTTGGACTAAAGAACAGGGCTAAATAAGGGGATAGATATGCAAAAGAAACAAGTAGCCGTAATAGACGTTGGCTCGTCGAAAATAACCGCTATAATAGGCGAACGTGGCGTTAATAAAACGTTCGTAATTAAGACCCGCATGGAATACGCTTACGACGGTTATGCCGACGGGGAATTTTTTGATGAAAAAGTTTTCACGGCGCATTTAAACGAGATATCAAGAAAAATAGTTTCGTTGACCCACGGGAAAATTGAAACGGTATTCGTTGGCGTACCAGGTGAATTTTCAAACGTAACGGTTAAAGAAAGCCAAATTTCATTTCCTAGCAAACGCAAGATTAAAGAAGTAGACGTAGACGCGCTATTCGACGGTGGTTTTGCTATTCATTCGCAGAAGTCAACGCTTATTAATCGTTCGGCAGTTGTTTACGAACTAGACGACTGTAGAAGACTTGCCGATCCGGTTGGTAGTCAAAGTGGAATTCTAAAAGGTAAACTATCTTTTATAACGTGTGATAACTATTTTATCGATCTTGTAAATGATTCGATTTTAAATACGGGGATAAAACGAGTTGAATTCGTTTCTTCTTCTTTAGCGCAAGCACTTTATTTAATAGAACCGGAAGTTAGAGATAGAATTTCTGTTATATGCGATATAGGTTATATTTCGTCAACGCTAACAATAATTCAAGGGGACGGCATATTGTATCAAACGTCCTTTGGCTTTGGCGGTGGATATATAACGGCAGAAATTGCCAATAAATTTGATTTAGACTTTTCTTCGGCGGAAAAACTTAAATCTAAGGTTAACTTAAGCGCTCTATCGGGTAACGGTTGTTATTCGCTAATAGAGAGTGACGGTGAATATTATCAAACGGAACACATCAAGTCTTCCGTGATATTCAGCTTAGATAACCTTTGTGAACAAATCACAACGTCCTTAGACCAGTCAGGATATTCACTACCTGAATACGTTCCGTTATCAATAACAGGCGGGGGTATATCCTTTATACGTGGCGCAAGGGAGCATTTGTCTAATAGGTTATCTATGTCGGTAGAAATTTTGTCGCCGAAAGTTCCGTTAATGGACAAGCCGACCGAGTCGGACGTTTTGTCTTTATTAAATTTAGCATTAGAGCAGTAAAAACACACTTGTTTATATTTTTGGAGGTATAAAATGTACGGGCAACAAGAATTAAAAGTTAATTCAGCAGTAATAAAAGTAATGGGTGTTGGTGGCGGTGGATGTAACGCTATCAACAGTATGATAGAATCGGGTATTAAAACGGCGGAATTCATAGCTGTTAACACCGACAACCAAGCGTTACTACTATCTAAGGCCGAAACTCGCATTCAAATAGGCGAAAAACTTACTAAAGGTCTTGGCGCAGGCTCAAATCCTGACGTTGGTGAAGCCGCGGCTGAGGAGTCGAAAGAAGATATACAAGCCGTTTTAGCGGGAACTGACCTACTTTTCCTTGCAGCCGGAATGGGCGGTGGCACGGGAACGGGGGCAGCATCGGTTATAGCGAGAATTGCTCGTGAAATGGGTATTTTAACCGTTGCAGTCGTTACAAAACCGTTTACTTTTGAAGGTAGAGTAAGAAACGAAAACGCAAATAAAGGTGTTAGCAATTTAAGAAAATACGTTGATACGTTAGTTATAATTCCAAACGATAAATTATTACAATTTTTACCCGCGCAAGTTAGTATGTTAGACGCGTTCAAAGTTGCTGACGACATGTTGAAACAGGGTATAGTAGGAATAGTAGATTTAATCGCTACTCCGTCTTTAATAAACCTAGATTTTGCAGACGTTAACACGGTAATGCGTAATCAAGGTCTTGCACATATGGGTATAGGTAGAGCGAAAGGCGAAAATCGTGTACTTGAGGCAGTTCGTCAAGCCGTATCTAGTCCGCTACTTGAGACAACTATAGAAGGCGCTAAATCGGTTATATTAAACGTAACTGGTGGTAGAGACTTAATGCTTAACGAAGTTAACGAAGCGGCAGTTTTAGTTCAAGGAATAATTGATGCTTCGGCTAACATTATTTTTGGACAAACTATCGACGAAACGATGAGTGAAGAGATAAAGATTACGGTTATAGCAACAGGGTTCGTTGCACAAGACCAAGCGCAAGCTGAGAAAACTGAAAAGACGTTTGCTAACGTTCAAACTCAGATGGATTTGCCCCCGCTATTAAAAGAACAAGACGTTCAAAATATAGTAGAAGAAGCACCTGTTGAAGAGCCTGTAGCCAAGCAACCCATAGAAGAACCCGTAGTTGAAGAAAAACCCGAATCAAAGGGTAGAGAACTACCGGCGTTTATGAGAAAATTGTTTAGAAAATAAATTCAAAAATTAAAACCCGTCCCTAAAATTAGGGGCGGGTTTATTTGTTTTAAATCACAAGTAAAAATCAATTAAAATTCAACTTCTAAAACCATAGGTTCATCGGGATAATCGTTGCAAGGAATATCTATAAACGAAACAACGGGATCAACGGCAATAAAATCTTCGTTAGTGTGCATAGGTAATGTTTCGTATCTAATGCCAACTTCCTTTCCGCTGTTTAGGAAAACTGCCTTTTTAGGAACGGACGGATATTTGATTAGATTAACCGCGTTGGAGCGTAAACCGTTGTAGAAATGGAAATATTTTTTTCCGTTCTTTTGGGTTACTATGCAGGGATTTTTAAAAAGAAATTCAAATTCAAAATCAGATTTTTCGTGTTCTTCTAGCGCTCCGTTCATACGGTTGTACCAATCGCCAACGGCTCTAAGAGAATTGATTGCTTGTTTAGGGAAAGTTCCATCTACTTTCGGTCCAACGTTAAGAAGATAACTTCCACCCATCGCCATAACTTTATCAATAGAGCATTTGAGATATCTAATAGACATATAATCTTCGTTTTTTCTGTATCCCCAAGCCTGTTCGCCAACCGATTCGCACGCTTCGGTCATTTTTCTAAACCTTTCGCCTTCGGGAACGTCTCTTTCAGGGGTGTCGAAATCCCCGTCGTCGTAACCGCGGTTATTGATTAAAATATTAGGTTGAAGTTTACGGCATAGTTGATTGATAGACTTATCTATCATTTCAGGGGATATATCCCAAAATAAAGTATAAATTTCACCGTAATTAGTTAAAAGCTCGGTTATTTGACGTTTAATGAATTCACGATACTTAACACTATCCGCTCTTTCAGGGTAACGACTTTTCCATTGATGTGAAGCCTTTTCATTATACGCGTTTTCATGGTGCCAGTCTGGATTAGAATAATAAAGCGAAAGTTTCATACCGTGTTTTTTGCAGGCGTCAGCGAGCATTTTAAGAGCGTCTTTCTTAAAAGGCGTGTTCATAATATTATAATCGGTTTCCTTAGTGTCCCACATGCAAAAACCATCGTGATGTTTGGTGGTAAAACAAATATATTTCATACCACATTTTTTTGCGAATTTAACCCATTTTTCAGGATTATATTTTTTTGGATTAAACGATTTAGGAAACTCATCGTAAACATCAAAAGACATATCGGCTCTAGCAAGCGCCTGTTCATGATGTTCGGTCATGGCAAAAATGCCCCAATGGATAAACATACCGAGTTTATTATAGTCCATAAAACACCTCTAAAGAATTATATATATAAATGATACAATATTAGTGGTTTTTTGTCAAGAACAAAAAGAAAAATGCTAATGAAAATAAAAAGAAAACTTCTAGCAAGAAAAAATAAAAAAGGCTTAGAAAAATTCTAAGCCAAATATATTTGGTCGGAGTAGCGAGACTTGAACTCACGGCCTCTTGCCCCCCAGACAAGCGCGCTACCAACTGCGCCATACCCCGAACGAGTATTATTGTAACACAACTTTTTTAAATTTGCAACAATTTTAACGTAAAGATTAGACAGTTTTTTAAAATAATGTTAAAATAGATAAAAGATAAGTGAGCGTAAAAACATGAGAATGCGAAAAAAGAAACATTTGAGAGAAAGATTAGATAAAATCAATAGTTATTTTCTTGTAATTGAACGAGACGTGTCAAACGTAAAAAAGGCGATAGAAGATAAAAAAATAATAGATTTAGAAAGCGCATTTGGCAATAATAACCCCGTTGAAATAGATATAGGTTGTGGGAAAGGGGCGTTTGTAACCGCTCTTTCAAAGAACCATAAAGACGTGAACTATATTGCCGTAGAGATGATGGAAAATATAATTTTGCTTGCGGGTGAGAAAGCCGAAAAAGAAAAGCTAACGAACCTTAAGTATATCAACACGGGCGCTGAATATTTGCCAAGGTACTTAAAAGAAAAATCTATTTCAAAAATATATCTAAACTTTTCGCCACCGTACCCGCAAAAAAGTTATTCTAATAGGCGTCTAACGAATATGCGGTATCTAGAAGTTTACTCAAAACTGCTTACCGACGATGGAGTGATATACCAAAAAACCGATGATAAATATTTTTTTGATTATTCAGTTGATAACTATATTAAGTGCGGTTATTTTGTAGAAATATTAACAAGCGATAGCGCTGATGAGTACGTTAAAATAATAACCGAATACGAAAATAAATTTATTAAATTAGGCATGCCAATTTACGCCTTAAAAGCAACGAGAAAAACACAAAACTAAATATTCAAATAAATTAAATGCAACCTTAACAAAAAAGTATTTACGGTTGCATTTTTTTATACAATATGATATAATTTTTAAAAAAATAATGCAATTAAAAAAAGAATAAAAAATATAGTTTGGAGATAAAATCGTATGGTAAAAATTACAAGTAAAAACATAGTTTTTCCCGACGGGATTAGAGAGGGTAATATCTGTATTGAAGATGGCAAAATCGTTTCGGTTAACTCTCTTGTTCCGTGTGATGAAGTGCTAGATTTTGGTACCGACTACGTTATGCCGGGGTTATTTGATATTCATACTCACGGTGCGTCTAATTTTGATTATTGTGAAAGTGGTGTTGACGGTATATTAACCGCTGCAAAATATCAACTAAGCCGTGGCGCAACTTCTATAATGCCAACGATAACTTCTTCAACTTTTGAACGGACTTATGCTGCTCTTGAAAAGGTTGAAAAAGCAATAGAAATGGCGGGTGACTATAACAACTTTGTGGGCGTTCACTTAGAAGGCCCGTATTTATCACTAAACCAATGCGGAGCGCAAGATAAATCTTTTATAACCGAGCCTATTGAAAAGGATTACGTTCGTTTAATCGAAAGGTTTGGTAAAATAATAAAACGTTGGGACTACGCGCCCGAACGTGATACCGATTTCAAATTTACAAAATATTTAAAAGAGCACGGAATAATTGCGTCGGCAGGTCATACTGATGCTAAGTATGATGAAATTAAAAAGGCGTACGAATTAGGTTGCAATTTAGTAACGCATTTGTATTCGTGTACTTCAACGATAACGCGAAACCAAGGTTTTAGGATTTTAGGTGTGACGGAGTGTGTCTACCTTTTCGACGATATGTATATTGAAATAATTTCAGATGGCAAACACCTTCCGCCCGAATTGTTGCAATTAATTTTCAAAACTAAAGACAACGATAAAATTATTCTTGTAACCGACTCGCTTAAAGTTGCAGGCAGTAACGAGAAATATTCTTCGGTTGGCACAGTAAAATGCGTTATAGAAGACGGTGTGTGTAAGTTGTTTGACAAATCGGGATTTGCAGGTAGCATAGCCACTGCGGATATGATGCTAAACGTGTGCGTAAAACAGGCTAAATTACACCTAGAAAAAGCGGTGAAAATGGCTACAGAAAATCCGGCAAGATTGTTAGGGCTACAAAAAGGCTCGTTCAAAGTTGGTTATGATGCCGACGTTGCCGTGTTTGATAAGGATTTGTCTATTAAATCCGTAATTTTATGCGGGAAAAAAGTTTTTTAAAAAATTCATAAAAAAGCATAAAAACCTAAAAATTTATAAGTTTTAATAAAAAATAATAAAAATAGTCCCAAAAAGGCGAAAAATAGCGAAAATCATACCTTTTTTAGTCCCAAAAATTTGCCAAAAAAAAGCACAAAATGAAATAAAAAAAGCATTAAAAGATATTTACAAATTGATTTTAATATGTTATAATGTACGAAGCATAATTGGGGCAAGGTATACTTTTTTTGATTTTTAAATAGTTTTTTCTTGAATTTTTGTTAAAGAAAAAAATAAAAAAGATAAGGAATTTGCTATGATTATTAAAGAATTTTCGGTAGACAAATTATTAGTTAAGGCATTTGATAATAGGACCAACATGGGTGTATGCGTTGCAAAAGAATTTGCAGAGTACACAAAAAATTTGTTAGAAGAAAAACTTTTTGTAAATATTATTTTTGCAGCGGCTCCTTCGCAATCCGATTTTTTAAATGCATTGAAAGAAGAAAAGGGAATTGATTGGGGTAGAATAAACGTTTTCCACATGGACGAATACGTTGGAATAGGCATTAAGCAACCGCAAAGTTTTGCAAAGTTTGTTAAAGACTTGGTTGTTGATGAATTTAAGCCGGGTAAATACTTCCATATTAAAGGTGACGCTTGCTCGATTAACTGTGAGTGTAAAAGATACACCAAATTACTTCAAAAATATCCAACCGATATCGTTTGTTTAGGTATAGGTGAAAATGGGCATATCGCTTTTAATGACCCCGGTGTTGCAGATTTTTGGGATAAACACTGGGTTAAAAAGGTTAAACTTGACCAAACCTGCCGTAACCAACAAGTTAACGACAAATGTTTTGAAAGCATAGATAATGTTCCTGAATACGCTCTAACGTTAACCGTTCCCACGCTAATGAGGGCAAGTGCAATGTTTTGTACCGTTCCTGCGTCCACAAAAGCAGAAGCGGTTAAACGCATGTTAGAAGGAACGATTGACGCAAATTGCCCCGCAACTGCACTTAGAACACACGATTTTGCAAGGCTATATTTAGATAGCGATAGTGCAAAATTCGTTCTGTAACAAGGTTTTATATTATACTTTTTATAAACATTATATATAATATAATACAAGAAGTTAGCGCTTTGTTTACAAGGAGCGATAACTTCGCCGTATTTCAAACTTGAAGTGTAAAAACGACAGTTTTTACGGCAAAACGATAGTTTTGCAAAGATTTTACCGCAAGGTAAAAGATTTACTTCTTATAGATTATAATAAATAAATTGAAAGTTTGACTCGAATCAAGTTGAATTTTGTCTTGCGAAAGAAAATCTTGTTTTGTTAAAATGAAATTAGGAATTTTCAACCCGAATACCAGTAAGGGTTGTTAAATATATTGAAAAAAACAAAAAGAGAGAGGAGAAAAAAATATGAAGAAAATTGTATGTGCTTTATTGACCATGATAATTGCTGCAACGTCTGCAATTAGTTTGGTTGGTTGTGCTCCTTCTGGAAGAGAAGGGTACGACGCTAACAAGTCACAACTAATAGTTTATTCTTACGCTGGTGGTTTTGGTACCGACTGGTTGGATACCCACGCAAGAGCGTTTGAAGAATTTTACGCAACAACGAGTTTTGAAAACGAAAAAGAAGGCGTTCAAGTATGGGTAGAAAAAGACAAAACCCACCCGACTCAAACGCTAGATAACATGTTGTTCGACCAATACGACGTATTGTTTACTGAAACCGTTAGTTATACTCAATATTCAAAAACGTCGTTTGCGCCGATAACCGATATCGTTAACGAAACACTTGAAATTTATGGCGAAACTAGATCTATTGCAGACAAGATGAGCTCAAGCCAAAGAAGTTTCTTACAATCAGTTAACGGAACTTATGACGCTGAAAAGGGAGAATACGTTGGTGATTACTACGCAATTCCTCACTATGCAGGCGTTATGGGTATTTCATTTGACGTTGACCTTTGGAACCAAGAAGGTTACTGGCTAAACGAAACTGCAACTAACATAGTTGGTCCTAACTATAAAAATACTCCTGATGATGAAAAACCCCCGCTATCTAAGGGCGTAGACGGAATTTCAGGCACTTACGACGATGGTTTGCCCGCAACTTATGACGAATTCTTTAAGTTGTGTTCTTTTATTAACAGAAAATACGTTCCGCTTTGCTGGTCGGGTGAACACGCTGTTGGTTACTGGAACTATTTCTTTGACTGTTTAGTTGCTGACTATGAAGGTGCTGAACAATTTAGAATCAATTTCGATATGGAAGGTACCGCTACTCACTTAGTTGATAGTTATCAAACGATTACTTCAAGTGATACACAAAGTGATATAGGTAAGATTATTGATTCTTCAATGACGTTTAAAGCGCCCACTCAAATCAATAAAAACAACGGTTATTTGGTTAAACAACAAGCAGGTAGAGCATACGCACTATCTTTCTATGAACGTTTAATTAACGGTGGCTATTTCCCTGCATCAAAAGTTGACCAACAAGTATCGCACACCGGTAACCAACTTAACTATTTACAATCTTCACAAGACTCAAGTATTTTTGGTAAACGTGCTGCTATGATTATGGACGGTGACTACTGGTATAAAGAAGCCGATTCAGCATTTACTCAATGTGTAGAAAAATACAGTGATAGCATGTCTCGTGAAAACAGAAACTTTGGTTTCATGCCTTTCCCAAAAGCTACGGCTGATTTGGTTGGTAAAGGCAACGTATTCTACGATTATCACTCTGCATACGGCTTTATTAAAGCAGGTTTATCAAACGATCAATTAAATATTGCTAAAAAATTCTTGCAGTTCTGCTATACTGACGAACAATTGCGTGAATTCACGCTATCAACTAGCACCGCTAAATCGTTGAGTTACGATATATCGCCTATATACGATGATTTGTCGTCTTATGGTAAAACGCTTGCGTCTTATATACAAGATCCCAAAACCACTTTGGTAGAATCTAACTCTACTACCGATTTCTTTGAATTATGTCAAGCACAGCTTCAAACCAAGTACTTCTGGGAAACTAGCCTTTTTGTTGGCGGTGTAATCGGTTGGGAAGATCGTTCTTCAATTGAAAAATTGATGAGAAAAGAAGGTATTTCGGCAAAAGATATATTTGACGGCTTTACTCAAAGATATGACGCAACACAATGGGAAGTTACTTTTGGTGAATTTTTAGGTTAATTAATTATCTAATTATCAAACTTAAAAAATATTTTTACAGGTGATTAAATGGAAGTTTGTAATGATTTATCTCAATATAAAACTGTAAAAAAGGGAATAAGATGGGATAGGATTATATTTTATATTCTTATCCTAGCTTATCCTATCGTTCAGTTTACGATATTTTATATTTTAGTTAACTTGCAAGGTTTTGCATTATCTTTTCAACGTTACGATTTAGATGCTGGCGGTTACGTTTGGGCAGGTTTTTTCCAATTCGAGCAAGTTTATAAAACCTTGGCTTTGACAAACCAAATAGGCAATATGTTAAAGAACTCGGCGTTAAGTTTCTTTGCGGGCATTATAGTTAGTACACCGCTTTCGTTGTTCGTTTCTTACTATTTATTTAGAAAGATGTTTGCGACGGGCTTTTTAAGGATATTATTCTTCTTGCCAGGCGTTATATCCAGTATGGTTATATCTATTTTATTCCGTATATTAGTAGGTATAGCCCTACCTTCAGCGATTCCCGGATTTGAAAATCCGCTTGGTAACGTTAACACTCAGTTTTGGACTGTTTGGGCTTACAGTCATTGGTTGGGTTTTGGTGGTAGTTATCTAATTTACGTTGGTACTATGAACGATATTTCCGTTTCCGTTCTAGAGTCGGCAAGAATAGACGGTGCTAATAACTTTAGAGAGTTTATAAGCATAGTATTCCCGCTGTTCTATCCTACGTGGATGCAATTCTTCGTTTTAGGTCTTCCGGGTATTCTTACTTCAGACCCTGGTTTGTTCCAATTCTTTGAACTTAAGGCAGACCCACGTATACAAACCTTTGGTTATTACATATTTAAAACTACTAAATCTGCTGGTCAAGCACAATTCCCGATTGTTTCAGCTCTTGGTATGTGTTTAACGTTAGTTACACTTCCTATAGTTTTAGGTAGTAGATATCTTATGACCAAATACGGACCGTCTAAGGATTAGGAGGGTATAGATATGGAAATTAACGTTAAAAAGTTTAAAAAAGATCATGGAATGAAAATCAAGTTTGACTGGTTTTATTGCGTGATGCTCGTTATAATTGTTATTTGGAGTTTAAGCTTTCTTGCAATTTTGGGGTGGGGTATTTTAGCGTCTTTTGCTAAAATTATTGACTTTAACGCTCACCCGATTGAACCGTGGACTTGGGAATTTACCTTTCAAAATTAT
>CAJGCK010000011.1 GCA_904501795.1 uncultured Clostridia bacterium | reverse complement strand
CTTTCAAACGTGATAAAATAATAGTGTCTATTTTAGGCTAATAAAAAAAATAAATTTTTAAGGTGAATTATGGAAGAACAAACCAAGGTAAACGCTAATTACGGCGAAGGTCAAATCCAAGTATTAGAAGGGCTTGATCCCGTTCGTAAAAGACCAGGAATGTATATTGGCTCAACAGACGCAAGGGGTCTACACCATCTCGTTCAAGAAATAGTGGACAACTCTATTGACGAGGCATTGAGTGGCTATTGCGACACTATTACCGTAACGTTTAATAAAGATTGTTCGTGCACGGTAAAAGATAACGGTAGAGGAATACCTACCGCTATTCACCATACCGAAAAGATTTCGGCGGTTGAAGTCGTGCTAACAAAATTGCACGCCGGCGGAAAATTCGGTGGCGGAGGCTACAAGATTTCGGGTGGTTTACACGGCGTTGGTCTTTCAGTTGTTAACGCTCTTTCCGAATGGCTTAAAGTGGAAGTGTATCAAAACGGCAAAAAACACTCTCAGTTATATCGCAGGGGCATACCGCAAGACAGACTAGAAGTTGTTGGCGAAGCAGACTTTACGGGCACTCACGTAACCTTTATGCCGGATGCGGAGATGTTTGAAACGGTTGACTTTAATTACGATACCGTTAAAACTCGTTTAAGAGAACTTGCTTACCTTAACAAAGGTTTAACAATAAAGATTAAAGACGAAAGGGAAGGTCGCGAACGTGAAGACGAGTTTTGTTACGTTGGAGGTATAGCGCATTTCGTTAGAGATTTAAGCGCAAATAAAACCCCGTCGTTTGAAAACCCCGTTTACTTCGACGTGTTTTACGGGGACACTGAAGTGGAAGTTGCGATGCAGTATACCGATACTTATAGTGAAACGATATATGCGTTTGCAAACAATATAAACACGGAAGAAGGTGGAACGCACTTAGAAGGGTTTAAGAGTGCACTGACTAGAATAATAAATGATTTTGGTAAAAAATTAAACGTATTTAAGGGCGAAGAAAAGGTTTCTAGTGACGACGTTAGGGAAGGCTTGGTTGCAGTAGTTTCGGTTAAATTAACCGAGCCACAGTTTGAAGGCCAAACGAAAACCAAACTTGGCAATAGCGAAATGCGTAACTACGTTTCCAAGGCGATGAACGAGCATTTTGGCACTTTCTTAGAAGAAAATCCCGCCAAAGCCCGTGATATTTTAATGAAATGTCTAACAGCGCAACGCGCAAGGGAAGCGGCAAGACTTGCTAGGGAGAGCACTAGGCGTAAAGGCGCGTTAGAATCTACTACGTTGCCGGGCAAACTAGCTGATTGTTCGGATAAAAACCCCGCATTTTGCGAAATTTTCCTTGTAGAAGGTGACTCTGCAGGCGGAAGTGCAAAACAAGGTAGAGATAGGCGTTTCCAAGCGATTTTACCGCTTAGAGGTAAAATTCTTAACGTAGAAAAAGCAAGAATAAACAGAATACTTGAAAACGAAGAAATAAGAGCGATGATAACGGCGTTCGGCGGAGGCATAAAAGAAGATTTTGACGAAACAAAACTCCGTTACGACAGAATAATTTGTATGACCGATGCGGACGTTGACGGAAGCCACATAAGAATATTGCTTTTGACCTTCTTCTTTAGATTTATGCGTCCGTTGATTGAAAAGGGTCACGTTTATATTGCACAACCCCCGCTATACAAGGCAACAAAGAACAAAGTTGATAGATATTTTTATAGCGACAAAGAATTAAACGACTATTTAGCCGAAGTAGGAAAGTGTGATATACAACGTTATAAAGGTCTTGGTGAAATGGACCCCACTCAGTTGTGGGATACCACTATGAACCCTGAAACAAGAACCCTACTTCGCGTTACAATGGAAGACGCGGTTGAAGCGAACGAAACTTTCACGATGCTTATGGGTGACAATCCCGAGATGCGCCGTGATTTCATAGAAAAGAACGCAAAACTCGTAACCGACCTTGATATATAGGATAAAAGGGAGAAAGTAAAATGGCAAAAAAAGAGTTAAGCGCCGAACTTTCGGCGGAATTTAAATCAACGCTTGAAAAAACCAAACTTATAAATATCGAAGTAAACAACGAAGTTAAAAAATCGTTTATAGCATACGCTATGGCGGTTAACGTTTCTCGTGCGATACCCGATGTGCGCGACGGATTAAAACCCGTTCATCGCCGTATTTTATACGCTATGCACGATATGGGATTAACTAGCGACAAAGCCTTTAAAAAATGCGCTAAAATTGTCGGTGAAGTGCTTGGTAAATACCATCCGCACGGTGACAGTTCCGTTTACGACGCGTTAGTTCGTTTAGCCCAAGACTTTTCTATCAACTGTCCGTTGGTAGACGGTCACGGGAACTTTGGTTCGGTAGACGGAGACCCTGCGGCAGCATATCGTTATACTGAAGCAAGACTTTCAAAACTTTCTAACGAAATGCTAAGAGATATTGATAAAGATACCGTAGATTTTTATCCCAACTTCGACGATACTGAAATGCAACCGGTAGTATTACCGTCACGCATACCCAACATTTTAGTAAACGGCGCAGACGGTATTGCGGTTGGTATGGCAACAAATATCCCACCGCACAATCTTGGCGAGTGTTTGGACGGGTGTATTGCAATGATAGACGACCCTGAAATTTCTATCGATGATTTGGTAGAGATTATTCCCGCGCCCGACTATCCAACCGGTGGCGTTTTAATGGGTAGAGCGGGTATAAAACAAGCCTATAAAACGGGCAAGGGCGGTTTCGTATTGCGTGCCAAATCGGACATAGAAGAATTTGGTAACGATAGAGAAAAAATCGTTATAACCGAAATACCGTATCAAGTAAACAAAGAAGAATTAATCAAATCTATCGCGTCTATGATAAACGATAAACGCGTTGAAGGAATAAGTAACCTTAGAGACGAATCGGATAGACACGGCATGCGCATCGTAATCGAGCTTAAAAAAGACGTAAACGCGCAAGTAGTCTTAAATACTTTATATAAGCACACTAACTTACAGGTTAAAGACGGCATAACTCTATTAGCGCTCGTTGATGGTGAGCCCAAAGTTTTGGGATTAAAAGAAATTTTAAGACTTTATATCGAACACCAAGAACAAGTTATAGTTCGTAGGGTAAAATACGACCTAATTAAAACCGAAGAAAGAGAACATATTGTTAAGGGTTTGGTTATTGCTCTTGCTAATATTGATGAAGTTATAGAAATAATCAAACGCAGTTCGGATAAAAACGTTGCTTGTGAGAATTTGATAAACGCATTTGAACTTTCGGAAAAACAAGCCAATGCAATTTTAGAGATGAGATTGCAACGTTTGACCAGTATGGAAGTAAATAAGTTAAAAGAAGAACTTATTGAGCTTGATAGAATTATTGCCGATTTGAAAGATATATTATCCTCTGAAAGACGTATTAAAGACATCATTAAAGCGGATATGCTTGAAATTAAAAACAAGTATGCAACTCCGCGTAAGACGGAATTATCATACGACTACGGCGATATAGATATTGCGGACTTAATTCCCGTTCAAGACGTTGTTATAAGTTTAACTCACTTTGGTTACGTTAAACGAGTTCCCGTTTCGGAATATAGAACTCAACACCGTGGTGGCAGGGGAGTTACCGCGCACAAACCTAAGGAAGAAGACTTCGTTGACAATATGTTCGTTACCAGTACGCACGACGATATATTGTTCTTTACGGACAAGGGTAAGGTATATAGCATAAAAGGCTTTATGATTCCCGAAGCACAACGTACCGCAAGGGGTAGAGCGATAGTTAACGTCTTAAATATTGAACAAAACGAAAAAGTTTGTGCTATGATTCCGCTTAAAGAAGGCACTGAAGGATATATCGCAATAGCCACCAAAAACGGCTTGATTAAGAAAACGGTGCTAACTGAATTTGCAAACATTAGAAGAAACGGTAAAATAGCCGTAAGTTTAACCGAAAACGATACTTTAGTGTCCGTTCAGTTCACAAACGGTGAAGATGAAATTATAGTTGCATCTCACGAAGGCAAATGTATACGTTTCAGTGAAAAAGACGTTAGAGCAACGGGTAGAGATACTCAAGGCGTTAAGAGTATGGAACTTAACGACGGTGACTACGTAGTAGATATGGTTGTTCTAAAAGAAGACTGTGAAATTATGACGATGTCTGAAAACGGCTTTGGTAAACGCTCTTCTATAGAAGATTATAGATTGCAGTCAAGAGCGGGCAAGGGTATTAAAGCGGGCGTATTTAACGAAAAAACGGGTAAACTCGTTGCGCTTAAACAAGTATCCGAAGCGGATGATTTAATGATTATAACCGTTAACGGTACGATTATTAGAGTATCGGCAACGGATATTAGTAAAATCGGTAGAGACACTCAAGGGGTTAGAGTAATGAGAATAAACGATTCGCAAGTAGCGAATATAGCAGTAACACCAAAGAATGATGAAGAAGTTGAAGGCGTCGAAATCAATTCGGTAGAGCCGACTAACGAGTAATAAAACAAAATAAAAAGCCCCGCCAAGCGTTTGCTAGGCGGGGCTTTTATTAAACTTATTTATGGTTTTTCATAGTAAGGGTAATGGTCATACACTCGCCGTAAACCGAGTGAGCGTGTAGTTTCCATTTATTAGCGTCTGAAATACTTTTTGCTATTGCAAGCCCTAATCCGCTACCACCCGAAGCTATTGCACGAGAGCCGTCACCACGATAAAATCTTTCAAATATTTTGTTCGCCTTATTTGACGGAACGCTACTTCCCGAGTTGTATACTGTAAGAATAGCCTACTTACTTTCTTTTTTAAGCGAAATTTTAATTATATTTTGTCCAGAACTGTGTAAAGACTAGTTAGCGCCATATCTAGCCCCTCTTCGCCGTTATAGGCAACGTCTACCGAATATTTTTTTTGTTTTAGAAAGGTTGAAACAGCGCTTACTAATTGCCTTTCATCATCCACGATTAATATTTTCATAAAAATATTATAGCACAAATTTATTGAAAGGACCTTAAAACTTAAAAGTTTTACCAAAAAAAATTTTAAAAAGAAAGATTTAAAAAACTTGTATTTTTCAAGGATTTTTTAAGAAAATCTTGTTAAAATAAAATCAAATCGAGGGTAAACCTCCTAAACAATGCCCACACTCTCAATAAACTTTTTCCTAAGGCACTTCGTCCGATAATATATCGGGCGTTGTGCTTTTAAATGGGTATAAATAATTGACAAATGAGTAAAAAATGTAACATAATATCTTTACGGAGAAAAGTATATGTTAGAAAATATTAAAGACACAAAAGTGTTAATGCTCGACTTGGACGGAACGGTTTATTTAGACACCGATCTTATAGGCGACGTAAAAAATACGCTTAAATATTTTAGGAACAAGGGCGTTAAAATAGTATATTTAACCAACAACTCGTCTCGCACGGACGAGATGTACGAAATTCGTCTTAAAAACATGGGAATTTTTGAAGACGGTGATATGGTGTATTCTTCACTAGACTGCGCTATAGATTTTATAAACGATAATTTCCCAAACCAAAGTGTCTACGCCGTTGCGAACGACAAAGTTTTTGACGTAATAAAAGGTAGCGGTCTAAAAATAACCAAGGGCGAAGCGGATATTGTACTTTTAACTTTTGATAGCGAACTAACTTATCAAAAAATAGTTCACGCTAACGAGTTAATGGTAAAGGGGGCAAAATATATTGCAACTCACCCTGACACGACTTGTCCGTCAAAGCCCGTGGCTATTCCTGACCTTGGCTCAATAATTCAAATGTTTAAAAGTTCTTCTGGAAGAGAGCCCGATTTTATAACTGGCAAGCCTTATGATATTATGGCAAAATATATAATAGCAAAAACGGGCGCTAATAAAAGCCAAACCACCATGGTCGGCGATCGGCTTTATACCGATATTCAGTTCGGTATAAACTCGGGCATAAACACCGTATTGGTTTTGTCGGGTGAAACCACGTTAAAAACTTATAAAAACAGCTCAGTTACCGTCGATTTAGTTCTTAATGACGTTAACGAACTTAAAAAGTATATTTAAAACACAACAAAACATAATAAAACACACAAAAAAACTCCACCAAGTCGGTGGAGTTTTTAGTTTTAAACTTTAAATTAAAGTAGCGGAATAGACTGTAAGAATATAACGTCTTTTCTCTCTTTTGCTTCGCCTTCGGCTAAAACAAACGCTTTTTTAAATATTTTTCCGCCCGCTTCAACAACAACTTTTTCAAGCCCTGAAAGACTTTCGCCCGTAGACAACACGTCGTCAACAATACCAACGTTTTTTCCTTTTAAAAGTTCAACGTCGTTAGCGGAAAGATAAAATTCTTGTTCTTTACCGGTAGTGATTGAAGCGCCGTATTTAATGTGAATTCCGTCTTGCATATAGAGTTTTTGTTGTTTTCTAGCCACTGCGTAATAGGGCATACCCAATTCTCTCGCTATAACGTGGGTGAGTTGTAAGCCCTTGGTTTCGGCAGTCAACAAAACGTCGCAACCTTTCAAGAAAGGTGCTAAATGTTTTCCACAATGTTCGGTAAGTGCTTGATTACCGTGTAGGTTAAAAAAGCAAATATTTACTCCGCTTGGTAACGGAAGAACAGGTAGGGAAACTTCAACGCCCGCAATATCTATCGTATAAGTTTTATTCATAATAAATCTCCTACGAATATAATAGCACAAAAAAAAGTATTTGTCTATTCATCAACATATATTTTTATAAACAATCATACATTTTATTAATCAAAAAACGGGAGAAATTATGGACTATCACGCACTAACAGTTACTCAATCGCTATCTAGCCTTTCGGTCAACCCTATGAAAGGGTTAACTGAGACCGAAATAAGAGAAAGCGAAAGAAAATACGGCATAAATACGTTAACAAAACTAAAAAAGAAATCAATATTTTCAAAAATCATAGAGATTATAAAAGAGCCTATGTTATTAATTTTGACGTTTAGTTTTTTGCTAGCGTTTGGGGTAGCACTTGGCAAATTTTTCAAAACGGGTGAAAAAGATTTTGCTGAAAGCATAGGCGTATTAATCGCCATTGTACTATCTACGGTTATTACTTTAGTGATGGAAGGTAGTTCAGAGCGCGCATTTTCGGCACTTAGCAAGATTTACGATAGAATTTTGGTAAAAGTTAAACGAAACGGTGAACTCGTAATAGTAGCGCAAACAGAAATTCGCGTGGGGGATATCGTTTACATAGAAGCGGGCGACAAAATAGTCGCCGACGGTAGATTGATTGAGCAAAACGGCTTAATGGTAGATGAATCGGCATTAACGGGCGAAAGTATACCCGTCAAAAAGAAAGAAGACGCGATATTTTCACAAGGGGCACCGCTTGCCGAACGAAAAAACATGGTGTATTCGGGCACTTTCGTAAGTGGCGGAAGCGGTGTGGTGCTAGTAACTGCCGTTGGTGACAAAACGGAGATAGGCAAGGTTGCAAACTACTTGAAAAGTGAAAAAGAGATTGTTTCTCCGTTAAACCAAAAACTCCAAAAACTTGGCAAAACCATAACGATTATAGGGTTAATTGTTTCGTCTTTCGTTTTTTTAGTTTCGCTAATTAGGTTGATACTAGTTAGTGAAGTCACATTTTTTTCGGTGCAAGAGTTGTTTATTTCTTGCGTAATATTGATAGTAGCCGCCGTGCCCGAAGGATTACCCACCATCGTTGCGGTATCGCTTGCCCTCAATATGATAAAATTAGCAAAAGAAAACGCGCTTATAAAGAAGATGATTGCTACCGAAACGGCGGGCGCGGTATCGGTTATATGTTCGGATAAAACGGGTACGCTAACCGAAAATAAAATGAAAGTGTTAAGCGTGTGTCAAAACGATAGAATGATTTCACCCGAGAAGATAACTAACGAATATCTTTTACAAAACTTCGTGTGTAATTCAACGGCTGAACTTATAATAAAGAATAAAAAGGTAGAAGGCGTTGGCAACGGAACGGAGTGTGCACTGTTAAAGTCTATTGTAAAAAAATTACCAAATGCCGATTACCAAAATTATAGAAACTCCTTTTCGGTCATTGATAGGCAGGCTTTTTCATCTGAAAAGAAATTCATGAGCACGACAATCAAAACTCTTTCAGGAAATTTAACGTTGATTAAAGGTGCACCCGAAAAGATACTAAAAATGTGCTCGCTAACCGAAGGACAAACGCATAAAATACTTTTAGACGTTAGCGTGTATCAAAAAACGCTTAAAAGAGTTATATGTTTTGCACATAAACTCGACGGGGAAGACTTTTTTGAATACGACGGATACGCTGTACTTGCCGACGGAATAAGAAAAGAAGTATTCAAAGCCGTTAACGAATGTTTTCGCGCGGGAATAAAAGTCAAGATATTAACTGGCGATAATATGCACACGGCGGTTGCAGTTGCAAAAAAACTAAATATTTTAACTGACGAAAGACAAGTTATTAACGCGGTGGACGTTGAAAAACTCTCCGATGAAAACTTAAAAAAGATTTTGCCACGAATAACCGTCGTTGCAAGAAGTACGCCCGCCGTAAAATTAAGGATAGTAAAAGCGCTTAAAGAAATGGGTGAAGTAGTTGCCGTTACGGGCGACGGTATAAACGACGCCCCCGCCGTTAAACACGCCGACGTTGGTATAGTAATGGGCATAACGGGTAACGAAATCACCAAAGAATGCGCTGACGTAATACTGTTAGACGATAGTTTTGCAACGATTGTAAAAGCAATTTCGTTTGGTAGAAACGTATTCAAGAACTTGCAAAGATTTATTTTGTTTCAACTATCCGTAAATTTTTCGGCGCTTTTATTTATATCCGTTTGCGCTTTGCTCGGCGCAACTACTCCGTTTAACACGCTACAACTATTATGGATAAATATTATCATGGACGGACCGCCCGCACTAACTTTAGGATTAGAAAGGGCGACTTCTAAACTGATGGATAAAAGCCCCGTAAAACGAACGGACGGGATAGTAAGCACTAAAATGCTTTGCAGAATAGCCTTTAACGGAATATTCGTTGGGACGATAATGTTGCTTCAATACTTTTTCAATATATTGCGTTTGCCACAAGAAGAGTTAGGCGCGGGTATTTTTACGCTATTTATACTATTTCAACTATTCAACGCTTTTAATAGTAGGGAACTTGGCAAAGAAAGTCTATTTTCTAGATTTTGGAAGAATAAAATCATGCTAATTACTTTTTTAGCAACCTTTTTAATTCAAGTCGTAATAGTACAAATAATTCCACAACTATTCGGCGTTCAAAAACTATGCCTATCGTCTTGGCTTAAAATTATCGTTTTATCATTTAGCATAGTAGTTATATCTGAAACGGCAAAACTCGTATACCGCACCTTTACAAAAGCGGTAAACGGCAAGTTAGTTTTCAAAAATTCGAAAAATATAAATAAAAAGATTCGGAGAGCGTAAACTATAACATATGGCACAAATAACTATAACGGAGAAACAAGAAAATCAAAGCAATTTATTTTACGTTCAGTCGGCAATAGCCGATATTATTTCACAAGTCGGCTGTAAACTCGAAAGCGTGAATATGGGCTCTAGATTTATGCTAAAACTAAACGTGGACGATATATACTTAGATATAGTAAAATGCGAAATAATAGACAGACTTTCAGAGATAGTTGCAATAAACTATAAATACAAATATTTCAAGAAAGAGATAGGGCTTAAAGGCTTAACGGAAGATGAAAACGAAATACTGCTTGCAAGTTTAATTTCTGCAGATTTAGAAGACGACAAACGTTACGTTCGCGAAAAGATTAAAAACAGCGATTTTTTATCGTTAGACGGAATATATAATTTTAGACTGCAACCGCTTAAACGCAAGTGGGCGGATATAGTTTCTTATATGCCAGTGTGTTTCGTCAATAGCCAGTTAAAAGATTTTATAGTGTATCTTTTAGAGAATAAAAGAGAACGAGTATACGTTGACGGCGGGAAGGTTTACGACTGGCATTATCGCAGGCTAAATAGGTGCGAATTACTTGGCGGTAATAATCTTAATATCATTAGAGAAGTACTATTAAGCAACTGTGGTGAAGTGGACATTAGCGGGAGTATTCCTGAAAAAGACGAATATTATCTTAAAGAGTTTTATAAAGACAAGATTTGTTTTTCGGGAAAACATTATAGCTAAAAAGAGTTGACAAAGTAAAAAAAAGGGTTTATATTATATTTACAAAAAATATTTGCGATAACTCGAAGGATAAGTAGAAGCGGAAATGGTTTTTTAGAGAGTGGGCGTAGCTGGAATTCCCATAAACCACCCGTGGTTGAAACCACCTTTAAGGCAAACTTTCCCACAAAGTAAAAGGGGTAAACGAGTGGCTACGGTTTTGTAGCAAATAAGGTGGAAACACGGAAGTTAAAATTTCGTCCTTATGCCAAACGGCATAAGGATTTTTTATTTAAAACAAGGAGAAAAATCATGAGAATCACTTTAAAAGACGGGTCTGTTTTAGAGTTTGAAAAGGGGACGACCGTTTTAGATATTGCTAAAAGCATATCTGAAGGTTTAGCGCGTGTTGCAGTATGCGGTAAAGTAAATGGAAATTTGGTAGACCTAAACGAAAAAGTTGAAGAAGACGCAGAGTTATCTATTATAACTTTGAAAGACAAAGAGGGGCTAAACGTTTATAGGCACACGTGTTCGCACGTTTTAGCGCAAGCGGTAAAGAATATTTTTCCAACCAGTAAACTTGCAATCGGTCCTACGATCGACAACGGGTTTTACTACGATATAGAATTTAAAACACCCATTTCGCAAGACGATATAACCAAAATCGAACAAGAAATGAAAAATATAATAAAAGGCGATCTACCCATCGAGCGTTTAGTATACTCTAAAAAAGACGCGGTAAAACTCGTTAAAGGTTTTGACGAGCCTTATAAGCTTGAACTTATTAACGATTTACCCGCGGGTAGCGTTATTTCGTTCTACAAACAAGGCGATTTTATGGACCTGTGCCGTGGCCCGCATTTGCCGTCGACTGGTAAAATCAAAGCGTTTAAGTTAACTCAAATAACGGGCGCTTACTGGCGTGGGGATGAGAAAAATAAAATGTTAACCCGTATATACGGCACGGCGTTTGAAAAGAAGAGTGAACTAGATGAATATCTTTTGGCGTTAGAAGAAGCAAAGAAACGCGACCACAATAAACTTGGTAGAGAATTAGGCATATTTATGACCGAAGAAGTTGTTGGACAAGGCTTACCGATTCTTATGCCAAAAGGCGCAAAAATAATGCAAATCTTAACGCGTTTTGTTGAAGACGAAGAAGAAAAACGTGGTTTTATGATTACCAAAACTCCGTATATGGCGAAGAGCGACCTATATAAGATAAGCGGTCACTGGGATCATTATAGGGACAAAATGTTTATAATAGGGGACGAAAACTCGCAAGACGCTATGGCGCTTCGCCCAATGACTTGTCCGTTCCAATACCAAATTTACAAAAACGGATTAAAGTCGTATAGAGATTTGCCGTGTAGATATAGCGAAACGGCAACCCTATTTAGAAAAGAAGCGAGCGGTGAAATGCACGGTCTTATCCGTGTTCGCCAGTTCACGTTGTCTGACGGACATATAGTTTGTACTCCCGAACAAGTTGAAGATGAATTTAAGCGTTGTTTAGATTTGAGTTACTATTTCTTAGAATGTTTAGGAATGAGAGAAGACGTTACGTTCAGGTTTAGTAAACGTGGTAATTCTAATAAAGCGAAATATATCGATAACGATAAAGCGTGGAACGAAACAGAAACGCTTATGAAAAAGATTTTGGACGATATCGGTATCGATTACGTTGAAGCAGATGATGAAGCGGCTTTCTACGGACCTAAACTCGACGTTCAAGCTAAAAACGTTTACGGTAAAGAAGATACTATCATAACCATACAGTTAGACTTTGCCGCAGCGCACAGTTTTGATATGACTTATATAGATGAAAACGGAACCAAACAATATCCGTTCGTTATTCACAGAAGTTCAATCGGCTGTTACGAAAGAACTCTTGCGATGCTTATCGAAAAGTATGCCGGCGCATTCCCGTTATGGATATCACCCGTTCAAGTAAAAGTATTGAGTTTAACTAGCAGAACCGCCGATTATGCAAACGAGATTGTTTCGCTACTTAACAATGCCGGACTTCGTGCCGAAGTTGATAATAGAAACGAAAAAATAGGCTATAAGATAAGAGAAGCGCAACTTGAAAAAATCCCGTATATGTTAATCGTTGGCGACAAAGAAATGGAAGAAAATAAAGTTTCAGTTCGCAGTCGAAAAGAAGGGGATTTAGGCGTTATGGAAAAAGAAGCGCTACTAAGTAAATTACTTTTAGAGAACGCTACGAAAAAATTATAATAAAAAATAATAACCCTACCAAATTTGGTAGGGTTTTATTATAGTTTTTTAATTTTAAAAATCAAATTATTTTACAGATGAAGCAGGCAAACACGCACGAAAAAAAGCCTGCGACCAACGATATTATTATAGGAGCGGTTAGGTTTTTATTTTTCGCGTTAACAAAATAAACGCTAGCAACGTAAAAAACCGTTTCACTGCTTCCGTATATGACGGAAGCGCACCTAGACAAATAACCGTTAACACCGTATTTTTGATAAATTTCAGATACGAGTGCCAAAGATCCGCTACCCGAAAAAGGCTTAATCAAAGTTAATTTGGTTAGTTCGGTTGGTATTCCCAAAAAGGCAAAGAAAGGGGACAAAAAGTTAGTAATCATAAGCGATAAACCGCTTATTTCAAAAAGTTCAGTCAACACGAAAATGCTAGTTAGATAGGGGAAAACGCTTTGAGCAAAAGGTATTGCCGACTTAGCGCCTGAAGTAAACGCGTCGTAAGGCTTGACCCGTTTTATCGCGGATAAAAAAAGGATTATTAAAAACAAAACGGGAATAAAATATTTGGACATTTATTTCTTCCTTTTTAAGAAAATTTTGCATAACAATATGCCTATAAGGGTAGATAGTGAGGTCGCTAAAATGGTGGGCAATATAATGTCTGCAGGGTTTATGGCGGAAAAACTCGTTCTAAGCGCTAAAATAGAAGATGGAATTAGTTGCACGCTCGTCGCGTTAATAACGAAAAACACGGCGATTGCGTAGGTAGTATTTTCGTGTTTTTCAAGTTCGTTAATCGCCTTAATACCCATAGGCGTTGTGGCGCCACTCATTCCCAAAAGATTTGCGGAAAGATTAAGCGATATAAAATCGTTGGCTTTTTCGGGCAGTGGGCCGAATAAAAATCTATTTATAGGTCGCAAAAGTTTGGAAATTTTATTAGACAATCCGCTTTTTTCAAGCAGTTCAAACATTCCCATCCAAACGGCGTAAACCACTACCATTTTTAGCGTTAACGATAAGGCTTTTTCTCCACCTGATAGCATTGCGGATAACACAGCGCCGGGGTTGGTAAATAAAAGCAACGATATAGAAAGGATAATAATTATACCGAAAATTGCGTTCATAATAAAATTTATGTGTAAAAATCATTGAATATGATGAAATTATGTGTTAAAATATACGATAAGAAAAAGTATTTGGAGATAAATAAATTGAAAGAAAAATACTACATTACCACGGCGATAGCGTATACTTCTGGCAAACCCCATATTGGAAACACTTACGAGGCGATACTTGCCGACAGTATGGCTCGTTTTAAACGTTATCAAGGATACGATGTTTTCTTCCAAACGGGAACTGACGAACACGGACAAAAGATAGAAGAAAAGGCATCGGTAGCCGGCGTTTCTCCCAAAGTATTTGTTGACGGCGTTGCAGACGAGATTAAAAGAATATGGAATTTAGTTGGTGTTTCTTATGACAAGTTTATAAGGACTACCGACGAATATCACGAAAAACAAGTACAAAAAATCTTCAAAAAACTTTACGAAAAGGGCGATATTTACAAAGGCTCTTACGAGGGTTGGTATTGCACGCCTTGTGAAAGTTTTTGGACGGAAAGTCAACTTGTCGATGGTAAATGCCCCGACTGTGGTAGACCCGTTGTTAAATCGCAAGAAGAAGCGTATTTTTTCAAAATGAGCAAGTACGCCGATAGACTTATGGAATACTATAACGAACACCCCGAGTTTATCACACCCGTTTCTCGTAAGAACGAAATGGTAAACAACTTCTTAAAGCCCGGTCTTCAAGACCTTTGCGTTTCTAGAAGTACGTTTAAATGGGGTATTCCGGTTGACTTTGATAATAAGCACGTAGTGTACGTGTGGCTTGATGCACTTACGAACTATATCACGGGCGTTGGATATGATGCCGACGGCAACCATCTCGATGGATATAATAAATTTTGGCCGGCAGACGTGCACGTTATCGGTAAAGATATAATTAGGTTTCATACAATTTATTGGCCTATCTTTTTAATGGCGCTTGATATTCCGTTGCCAAAGCGCGTTTACGGACATGGTTGGTTATTACAAGATGGCGGAAAAATGAGTAAAAGTAAAGGCAACGTTATGTATGCCGACGACTTGGTTGATTACTTTGGTAAAGATGCGGTAAGATATTACGTTCTTAACGCAATGCCACAAGATAACGACGGGCTAATTTCTTGGGAAAGCGTGATTGATACCATTAACAGTGATTTAGCCAACATTTTTGGAAATCTTGTAAGCCGTACTATAGCAATGAGCAATAAATATTTCGGCGGGTTAGTAAAAGATGCAAACGTTAACGAACCTGTTGATGCCGAACTCAAAGAAGTTGCTACTTCGGCTGTTAAAAAAGTAACTGCTAAAATGGATGAGTTTAGGATATCCGACGCACTTTCTGAAGTGTTTACTCTTTTCCGTCGGGCTAATAAATATATCGACGAAACTATGCCGTGGGTACTTGCTAAAGATGAAAGCAAAAAAGATAGGTTAGCAACCGTTTTATACAACCTTACCGAAAGTATCGTTATAGGCGCGTCGCTACTTTACCCATTTTTATCCGACACTTGTAAAAAAGTTTTTGCAATGTTAAACGTTGAGTTAAGGGGGTATGACCAACTAGGCGAGTTCGGTAAGTTAACTCAAACTACCGTAACCGCATCGCCCGAAATTTTATTTGCGCGTTTAGACGGAGCAAAAATAATGGAAAGCGTAAACGCTATGATAGCTTCGCGCTCTAAACCCGAAATTACACAGCCGAAAAAGGAAGAAAAACCCATGATAGATATAGAAGATTTTGCAAAAGTTGAATTAAAAGTTGCTAAAGTAATCGCGTGTGAAAAGGTAGAAAAGAGTAAAAAGTTACTAAAACTAACCGTAAAACTCGGCGAAGAAACTCGCACGGTAGTTAGCGGGATAGCAAACGCATATACGCCTGAAGAATTAATCGGCAAAAAAATTACTATGGTGACCAACCTTAAACCTGCAAAACTATGCGGAATAGTAAGTGAAGGCATGATACTTTGCGCCGAAGGCGAAGACGGGACTCTCTCGGTATTATCACCCGCGCGTGACGTTGAAGACGGGAGCAGTATTTCGTAATGTATATAGACACTCATTGTCATTTAGACGATGAAAAATTAAGCCCTATAGGTAGGGTTGTTGAAGAGTTTCGGCGAGACGGGGTTTCGAGAGTAATTAACGTTGCTTGTAACGAAAAATCTTCTCAGTTTGGAAAAGCGATTAGCGAAAAGTTTGCTGAAATATATTTTGCAAGCGGTTTTCATCCGTCGGACGTGGCGGGGTATAACGCAACTACGAGAGAAAAAATAATCGAATGCGCAAAGAGTGAAAAGTGTGTTGCAATCGGTGAAATAGGCTTAGATTATTATTGGGACGATAGCCAAAAAGAGTTGCAAAAACAAGTTTTTGTAGAGCAGATTGAAATTGCGAATTTTCTTTCGTTGCCTATATCAGTACACTCTCGAAACGCAACTGAAGACACGCTAAAAATCCTTAGAGAAAACAAGGCGATTTACGGTGGAGTGATGCATTGTTTTTCGGGGAGTATAGAAACTGCGAAAATACTACTAAATTCTAACTTTTATATATCGTTTGCAGGTCCCGTAACGTTTAAGAACTCTAAAAATTTACCCGAGATAGCGTCGTTTTTGCCAAGCGATAGAATTTTGACGGAAACTGATAGTCCATATCTAGCGCCAACACCCTTTAGGGGAACGGTAAATTCACCCAAAAACGTTTCGTTAATAACTAATTTTTTAGCGAACTTAAGAAATGAAGACGAGCAATCATTTGCTTCGTCGGTAATGCAAAACGCAAAAAATCTTTTTAAAAAATTAAAATAAAGCCAAAAATTTATTTTCGGCTTTATTTGGTTTTTTCGTTAGTAAAGGTAAAAAATTTTACAAATTTTCTACTTAAAAAGCATGTGCAAAACAAGATAAAATATACGGAGAAAGTTTTTTTCAATGCAAAACAACCTAAAAAACATACTAAACAAACACGGTTTTTCGTTCAAAAAGGCGTTTGGTCAAAACTTTTTAACCGACGAGAATTTGCTTGAGTTAATAGTTAAAAATTCGGGCATAACTAAAGAAGATACCGTGCTTGAAATAGGTCCTGGGGCAGGCGCGTTAACTTCCGTATTAGCAAAGAGTGCGAAAAGGGTTGTCGCTTACGAGATTGATGAAAAGTTAAAGCCCGTTCTTAATGAAGTTTTACAAAACGAAAATAACGTAAAAATCAACTTCCAAGACGTTATGAAAGTTGAAATGAAAAAAATTGAAGATGAAATAGGTGAGAATTATTTTGTAGTTGCAAATTTGCCTTACTACATAACGACGCCTATAATAATGCGCTTTTTAGAACAAGCAAAAAGGGTAGAAAAAATGGTGATAATGGTGCAAGAAGAAGTTGCCGATAGGCTTTGCGCCACGCCTGGAACTGCCGACTACGGCGCAATAACCGTCGCCATAAATTTAAGTGGTTGCGCCGAAAAAATACTAAGGGTTCCAAGGGAAAAATTTACCCCCGCGCCCAACGTAGATTCTGCCGTAGTAAAGATAAGCGTAGACAGAGAAAAGAATAAAAATATTGATTATATAGCGGTAAGAAATTTAGTAAAAACCGCCTTTAATAATAGAAGAAAAACCTTTGTGAATAACTTAATGTCAAGTTACGGATTTGATAGGGTAACCGCTGAATTTTTGGTTAAAAAAGTGGGGCTAGAAAAAACCATTAGAGGCGAGGTTTTGTCCGCCGAACAGTTTGTTTTTTTAGCAAATGAAATCAAAAAAATAAAAGGAAACGATAATAAGTGAAACAACGTATAGTTTTAGCAACGGGCAACAAAAATAAACTTAAAGAAATTAGAAAAATGCTACCTGAATTCGAAGTGGTTTCATCCGCGGAAATGGGTTTTTTTGAAGACGTTGAAGAGACGGGGGAAACGTTTTATGAAAACGCTTACATAAAAGCAAAAGCCGTATCTACTGCGTTAAACTTACCTGCGCTTGCCGACGACAGTGGTCTTTGCGTATACTCGTTAAACGGTGCGCCGGGCGTTTATAGTGCAAGATACGCGGGCGACGGAATAGATGAAAACAACAATAAATTACTACTGAAAAACATGCAAAAATTCACTAATGAAGAAGATAGAAAAGCGTGTTTTACTTGCTGTATAGTTTACTATAAACCAAACGGAGAAAGCATTAGCGTAACGGCAAAAACGGAAGGGTATATCATGTTCGAACCACAGGGCGAGAACGGTTTTGGATACGACCCCATATTTTATAGTTATGACCTTAATAAAGGGCTAGCCGTAGCAACGATTGAAGAGAAGAACGCCATCAGTCATCGTGGCAGAGCAATTGAGATGATAAAAGATAAACTTTAAGATTAAAATTCTAGATAGGAAGATTTATGAAAGTATATAATTCCGTAGAAGAACTCATAGGGAACACACCGCTTTTAAGGTTGAACAAGATAGAAAAACTATTTTCTCTGAAAGCAAAATTATTTGCTAAACTTGAAAAACAAAACCCCGCTGGTAGTGTAAAAGATAGGGTGGCGCTTTATATGATAAACGACGCGGAAAAACGTGGGCTTATAAAGGCGGGTGGTACGGTGATAGAGCCTACTAGCGGTAACACTGGAATAGGTCTTGCAAGTATATGTGCAAAGAAAGGGTATCGCCTAATTCTTACCATGCCTAGTACCATGAGTATTGAGCGAGTAAATTTGCTTAAAGCGTACGGTGCGAACGTTGTTTTAACCGACGGTTCGCTTGGTATGAAAGGCGCTATTGAAGTTGCAAAGAAAATTGCTAGCGAAACAGAGAATTCTATTATAATCGGTCAGTTCGATAACAAAGCAAACCCAACCGCACATTACGAAACCACGGGTAAAGAAATTTACAGTGATTTAGACGGGAAAGTTGACGTTTTTATTTCTTGCGTAGGCACGGGCGGAACTTTTAGTGGAACTTCTAAATACTTAAAAGAACAAAACCCTAAAATTAAAACGATTGCAGTCGAGCCAGCGAACTCACCGCTAATTAGCAAAGGAAAAGTTGGGGTGCACAAAATACAAGGCATAGGAGCTAATTTTATTCCCGATAACTTTGATAAAACACTTGCCGACGATATTGCTATGGTTAAAGATGAAAAGGCGTTCGAGCTTGCTAAAACGGTTGCAAGAGAAGAGGGTGTCTTAGTTGGAATTTCTTCGGGCGGTGCGCTTGCCGTTGCGATAGAATACGCAAAAAAGGAAGAAAATTCAAACAAGAATATAGTAATAATTTTCCCCGATTCAGGCGAAAGATATTTGTCTACAGGACTTTACGAATAAAAAAAATCACCAGTTTTATGCTGGTGATTTTTTATAATTAAAATAAAAATTACGCTCTTTCTACTTTACCGCTTTTTAAACATCTCGTGCAAACGTATTCTTTAGAAACAGTACCGTTTTCGTGTTTTACGCTTACTTTTTGAAGGTTAGCATCGTAAAGTTTAGGGGTTTTACGGTTAGAGTGGCTAACCAAATTACCAGAAAGCTTACCTTTACCACAAACGCTACATACTCTACTCATATTTTTATCCTCCTGTTGGGAATTCGTTTTATTTTTCAACAACAAATACTCTAACATATAAACAAAAAAAATGCAACGATTTTAACCTAAAAAAGATAAAATTTTTAAGATAAAAACTTAAAATCTAGAAAAAAAACTAAAATTTCGAATATTTTATATTAAACTCTTGCAAAAAAGTTATTAATATTGTAAAATAGATGTATCGTTATGAGAGGTAATTATGTCTGCAAAAACTAACAATATCTACGGCAGAATCTTAATATCAGATAGTAGTATAGAGCGATTCGTTTCACGTGTCGCTATGGATTGCTATGGCATCGTAGAGTTCGTTCCAAAGAATTTAGTTGATTCGATCGTTAGTTTTTTCAAGTTCGGTTCTGAAGTAAAGGGTGTAAAAGTTCACTCAGTTGGTGATAGAATTTCTATCGACGTATCGGTGATAGTAAAATACGGCGTATCGATAAAAGCCGTTATCGAAGCACTGAAAGAAAGTATAAAGTATAAAACCGAACGATTTACAGGTATGATAGTAGACGTTATAAACGTTAACGTTAAAGGCGTTAAATAGTTAGATAATCCCATACGAAATAAATCAGTTTTTTCTTTAATTTGGAGATATATATGCAAAAAATAATAAACGGAGCGATGCTCAGGTCGATGATTGTGACTAGTGCAAAACTTCTTGAAATAAATAAAGCACAAATAGACGCGTTGAACGTTTTTCCCGTTCCAGACGGAGATACCGGTACCAACATGTCGTTAACTTTTCAATCAGCAGTTAAAGAATTATTAAAATGCCAAAGTAACAAAGTGAGTGACGTTGCGGAAGCGGTTAGTAAAGGTGCTCTTCGTGGCGCAAGGGGAAATTCGGGCGTTATATTATCACAAGTTTTACGTGGGTTTTGTAATCACCTAAAAAATTGTGAAGAAATAGACGTTAAGTTGTTTGCGCAAGCGTTAGTTTCAGGCGCTCAAATAGCATACGGCGCAGTTAGTAAACCCAAAGAAGGTACGATTTTAACGGTTGCTAGAATCGTTGCTGAGCACGCTTCATCAATCAAAGGAAAAAACAAAGATTTTGAGACTTTTTTACCAGAAATTATAGCAAAAGGTGAAGAAGCGGTTAAATTAACTCCCACGTTACTTCCCGTTTTAAAGAAAGCAGGCGTTGTTGACGCTGGCGGAAAAGGGTTGATGTGTTTATACGAAGGTATGTATAAAGCATTGATGGGCGAAACGGTTAGTGGCGATTCGATAATGGCGGATTCAACTAGTGTTGACACGGCTATGGAGCACGCCGATATAATGAGTTTAGGCAGTATAGAATTTGCGTATTGCACTGAATTCTTTATAATAAACTTAAACAAGAAAACAACGCTTGCCGATATAGAGCGTTTGAGAGAAACTCTAATGACTATCGGTGACTGCGTTATAGTTATAGGCGACTTGGAACTTGTAAAAGTTCACGTTCATACCAACCAACCGGGCGTTGCGTTATCAAAGGCGTTAGAGCTTGGTGAACTTGACAAGTTGAAGATAGAAAACATGCTTGAACAAAACCGTGCTTTAATGAAAAAGTACGAAGAAGAGAAAAAGCAAATGGGCATGTTGGCTATTTCTGCTGGCGAAGGGTTGTCTAATATATTTAAAGACCTTATGGTTGACGCCGTTATAGAAGGCGGTCAATCGATGAACCCGTCGGCAAGCGATATAGCGGACGCCGTTCAAAGAATAAATGCAGACAACGTGTTTGTTTTCCCGAATAATAAGAACGTTATACTCGCGGCTGAACAAGCGAAATCGTTAGTAGAAAACAGGATAATTCACGTTATACCGACAAAGAACGTTCCGCAAGGTTTTGCTTCGGCGTTAGCGTTCAATCCAGAGCTTTCGGTTAACGAAAACAAGACGAATATGATACACGCGATAGACAGCGTGACCGTTGGTCAAGTGACCTACGCCGTTAGAAATACTAAGATGGACGGGTTTGAACTCAAAATCGGCGATATAATGGGGCTTGACAATAAAAAGATTTTAGCAGTCGGTAAAGAAGTTTCTCAAGTAGCGCTAGACCTAATAAAGAAATTGCGTAGTGGTGAAGAAATCATTACTTTATATTACGGCGCAGACGTGAAGGAAGAAGAAGCCGAGGGGTTAGCCGAACTAATTAGAGAAAACTTGCCCGATTGTGAAGTAGAAGTTCATAACGGCGGTCAACCCATTTACTACTACTATTTAGCGTTAGAATAAATTATAAAAGGGAAAGACGAGTTCTTTCCCTTTATTTGTAAAGATATGGAAGTAACGAAGATTAAAGGAATAAATGAAAAACGTGCCAAAGACTTAGAAAAGTTGGGCATAACCGATACGGCGGACCTTATCGGTCATTTTCCGCGCGCTTATTTAGATTTAAGGCAAGCGCAATCGTTAAAATACGCATATCATAACGATTTCGTTTTAACACCTGGGAAAATAATAAGCATACCTATGAACGCTTTTGCGGTGAGAAAGGGTGGTTTTGTCAAAGCGGTTTGTGAGCAAGAAGGCTTTGTTTTTACTGTTATTTGGTTTAATCAACCGTACGTACTGTCTAAACTCGTTCAAGGCAAAGACTATTTGTTTTACGGACGTGTAAACCATCGTAACGGTCAAACTTCAATCGTAAATCCTACTTATGAATTTTTAGAAAATTCAGTGCGTATGCAAGGGATAATTCCGCAGTATTCTCTAAAAGGCTCGCTCACTCAAAAGGTTATGCGTTCGGCGTGTTTGCTTGCGGTTAATCTTGAAAAACCTAAAAGCATAATCCCCAGTGAATTACAAGTAAAATACGGGCTCGGCGATTTGTATTCAGCATATAAAACAGTTCATAATCCAAGTAATGAACAAGAGTTAAGAGAAGCTTCTAACAGGATAGCAACCGAAGAATATTTTTCACTCATTAGCGCCTATAAATTTATTAAAGGCGATAGAAATCAGGCAAGGGCAAACGAGTATTCTTGTACGGACAAACAGTTGCTTGATTTTATCGTAAAACGTTTTCCTTTCGAGTTTACCGATGGCCAGAAACAAGCGGTTAACGGCATTTTTTCTAATATGAAAAGTCCCTTGGTTATGAACAAACTTTTGCAAGGCGACGTAGGAAGTGGTAAAACGGCGGTAAGCATGTGCGCGGTTTTCGTTTGCGTGTCAAGTGGCTATCAAGCGGTTTTATTGTCGCCAACGGAAGTTCTTGCTCAGCAAAATTTTAACGCCGTAAAAAATGCTTTTCCCGACTATAACGTAGAAATTTTAACGGGCTCAACTAGCGCTAAAGAAAAAACTTCTATAAAAAAGGCGGTTAAAGAAGGTCTTGTTAACATACTAGTCGGCACCCACGCCGTTATACAAGAAGACGTTGTATTTAAAAAACTTTCCCTTTGCGTGTGCGACGAGCAACAAAGATTCGGCGTTGCACAAAGAAGTAGTTTGTTAGCAAAAGGCGTAACGCCAGACGTTTTGGTCATGAGCGCAACGCCTATTCCTAGAACACTATCTCTTATTTTTTACGGCGATTTAGATATTACGACTATATTAGATAAGCCGAAGATGAGAATACCTATCCAAACAAATTTAGTGCCTTCACATAAATATAACGATATGTTAAAATTTATCGAAAACCAGGTTAAAGAAGGTAGACAGGCATACTTCGTTTGTCCTAAAATCGAAGGTGACGAAGAAGGAACGCTTATGAGCGTTACCGAACTATATCAAAGTTTAACCGAAAGTTTGCCAAGTTTAAGGATAGGGCTTTTGCACGGCAAAATGAAGGATAAAGAGAAAAACGCCGTTATGTACGCGTTTAAGGACAAACTTATAGATTTATTAGTTTCTACCACGGTTATAGAAGTCGGGGTGGACGTGCCAAACGCTTCCGTTATGGTTATATATAACGCTGAAAGATTTGGGCTTTCGCAACTCCATCAACTACGTGGAAGGGTTGGTAGGTCAAACCTAAAAAGTTACTGTTTTTTACTAACGAATTCTAACTCGCCAATCGCTATTGAACGGCTTAAAGTTATAAAGGAAAATTCGGACGGGTTTAAGATAAGCGAAAAAGATTTTAAGTTGCGTGGTAGTGGGGATATTTTAGGTAGTAGACAAAGTGGGAAAGTGTCCGGAGAATTAGGTAGTTTAGTGTACGATACGGAGTATATTTTCCTTGCAAAAAAAATAAGTGATGAAGTGTTTGAAAGGGCGATAAAAGTTCCCGAGATTAGAGAAGTGGCGATAAAAAAATACCACAAATTAAAAGACGTCGCACTTAACTAAAAAAAAATTTCTGTAAATACTATTGTAAAATAAAAATAAAAAGAGTATAATGAAATAAAAAACTTAAGGAGCAGTTATGAACTATTTAGAAACGTTAATGTGGAAAGAACTTTCTTTCGCTTCAAGCACTTTTGAAAACATATTAAAAAACAACGAACAAACTATCAAAGCCATCAAGGCTGATATTGAAAAAAGCGGGAAAAAACAATTTATGTTATCCGCAAGAGGAACTAGCGACCATGCGATGATGTATTTTAAGTATTTGTTAGAAACAAAAACTGAGTACTGTGCAGGCTACGTTGCTCCTTCTATCGTAACCGTTTATAACGGCAAGGTTAACTACGGTCACACGGTGTTTATAGGTTGTAGCCAAAGCGGTATGGCGGTAGACGTTAACGAAAGTATTATTCGCGCTAACGAACAAGGTGCAATAACCGTTGCGATTACCAACAATACCGAAAGTTTAATGGCAAAAACTGCAAAATATCACTTATTCTGCTCTGCGGAAGAAGAAAAGAGCGTTGCTGCAACTAAGACGTATAGCGCACAACTTTTCTTGTCGGCGTGGTTGGTTGCCGAACTTGCAAACGATGGCAAGTTATTAGACGCTTTAAAAAAATTACCCGAAGAAGTAAGGAAATTAACTCCGTCGCTTGACCTTCAAACGACTCAATTTGCAAACGAAGAGTTGGTTGGTATGAAAGGCGGTTTCGTGTTGTCGCGTGGTTTGACATATTCTATTGCTTTTGAGCAAGCGTTAAAATTGCAAGAAACGGCTTATAAACAAATGAAAGGTTATGCTTCAAGCGATTTCTATCACGGGCCTATGGCTATGGTAGATAAAACGACCCCCGTGTTGTTCTATTGCGCTAAGGGGATGACTAGCGATATAGCAAAAATCACTTTTGAAGATCAATCTAAGAGTATTGATAAAATGCTTTCTATGTCTGCGCCCGTATATTTGATTACCGACGACGAAAATATTGCCGATAAATATAACGGCAAAGCGAAAGTTGCGTTTATCGATAATAGTTTGGGTGAAGAATGCTCAATATTCTTCTTTGCGTTGTTCGCTCAAATGTTTGCTTGTAAAGTTAGTTGTGCAGTTGGAAACAATCCAGACTCGCCAAGGGTATTAAATAAAGTAACTATCACGAAATAATCTTAACAAAATAATTTTACGAAAATAAAAACTATAAAAAATAGACTCGTTTACACCGAAGAATTCGGCGTAATTAAATGCAACCTTGCGTTTGACGAGAAGATTAAAAAAATATCGAAAGAACCTATTGAAAATGGTGAAGAACTATCTTTTCCCGAAGACTGTATAGTATTGCCGGGATTTATAGACGTACATATTCACGGCGCAGGTGGGGCTGACGCGATGGACGGAACGGTTGTTGCTCTTAAAACGATAGCCCAAACCGTTGCCAAGGAAGGTACGGTTGGGTTTTTAGCGACGACGATGACCCAGTCGGTAGAGAATATTACCAAAGCGCTTGCTTCGGTAAAAGAATATCGAGAGAACGATAAAGGCTACGGCGCAAGTTTGCTTGGCGTTCATCTAGAAGGGCCGTTTATTGCTGAAAAGTTTAAAGGTGCGCAACCTTTAGAATACGTTGCCGTTCCCGATGTAAAGGTATTTGATGAGTACAATTTAGCCAGTGGCAACGCTATTAAAATAGTAACACTTGCTCCCGAAGTAGAAAACGCACAACAATTAATTGCTCATTTAACCAAAAATGGCGTTATTTCATCAATCGGTCACACGGGCGCAAAATATTTGGACGTAGAAAAAGCAATTTCTAACGGCGCATCACACGTTACGCACACTTATAACGCTCAATCTCCCTTACATCATAGGGACGTTGGAACGGTAGGTTCGGCGATGATATTCGATCAACTTTCGACGGAAGTTATTGCCGATACTATACACGTTTCAGTGCCCGCTATGAAACTCTTGTACAAAAACAAACCAAAGGGT
>CAJGCK010000010.1 GCA_904501795.1 uncultured Clostridia bacterium | reverse complement strand
AGCTTGTGGAACATTTCGATACCTGTAACAACAGTCTTTCTGCTCTCGTCAGCAAGACCAACGAGTTCAACTTCTTCGTTCATGTGGATTGTACCACGTTCTACTCTACCAGTAGCAACAGTACCACGACCAGAAATGGTGAATACGTCTTCTACAGGGAGAAGGAAGGGTTTAGCTTCGTCACGTTCGGGGTTAGGAATGTATGAGTCAACAGCGTCCATAAGTTCTCTGATGCAAGCAGTTTCAGGAGCGTTAGTAACAGCGTCACCTTCGTTAGCTTGAGCAACTTCTAATGCTTTTAATGCTGAACCTTTGATAATAGGAGTATCGTCGCCAGGGAAACCATATTCAGAAAGAAGTTCTCTGATTTCCATTTCAACGAGTTCAAGAAGTTCAGGATCGTCTAATTGATCGCATTTGTTCATGAATACTACGATGTAGGGAACGCCAACTTGACGAGCAAGAAGGATGTGTTCTCTAGTTTGGGGCATCGGACCGTCGGTTGCTGCAACTACTAGGATTGCGCCGTCCATTTGTGCTGCACCAGTGATCATGTTCTTAACGTAGTCAGCGTGGCCGGGGCAGTCAACGTGTGCATAGTGACGGTTGTCGGTTTGGTATTCTACGTGAGAGGTGTTAATTGTTATACCTCTTGCCTTTTCTTCCGGTGCCTTATCGATTTCGTCATATTTCATTTTTTGTGCTTGACCTTTAGCAGCCATAGTCATGGTGATTGCTGCGGTAAGAGTAGTTTTACGGTGGTCAACGTGTCCGATAGGACCGATGTTAATGTGCGGTTTACTTCTGTCAAATTTAGCCTTTGCCATTAGATTTTCCTCCAAAAATTTCTGATGATTTTTTATTTTTTAATTTTTTTTAGGTTTTTTGTTAAATTTATATTTATTTTACAATAAATAACTTAAATTGTCAACAGTAATTTACGCTTTTTTGCCCATTATCTTTTCTGCTACTGACTTGGGTACTTCTGCGTAATGTGAGAACTGCATGGTGTAGTTACCACGGCCTTGCGTTCTTGAACGTAAGTCGGTTGCATAACCAAACATTTCTGCTAGCGGAATGTGCGCGTCGATAACCTTTATTCCGTTTCTATCTTCGGTGCCTTGGATAATACCACGACGTGCGGTTACGTTACCCATTAAGTCACCAAAATAGGTGTCCGGAGTTAGTATTTCTACCTTCATTATCGGTTCTAAAAGAACGCTCTTTGCTTTTTGCAAACCGTCTTTAAGAGCCATGCTACCTGCAATCTTAAACGCCATTTCAGACGAGTCTACGTCGTGGTAACTACCGTCGTATACGGTTACCTTGAAGTCAACTACTTCGTAGCCTGCTAATATACCGTTTCTTGATGCTTCCATAATACCTTTGTTGATAGGTTGAATAAATTCCTTAGGAATTGAACCACCAACGGTTTCGTCAACGAATTCGTAGCCCTTACCAGGTTCTTGCGGTTCAAGACGGATTTTACAGTGACCGTATTGACCGTGACCACCCGTTTGACGTTTGAACATACCTTCCGCTTCAACTGCTTGACGAATAGTTTCTTTGTATGCAACTTGGGGTTTACCAACGTTTGCTTCTACTCTAAACTCTCTAAGCAATCTATCTACGATAATTTCAAGGTGAAGTTCGCCCATACCTGCAATAATGGTTTGCGCGGTTTCGGGGTCGGTATAAGTTTTGAAAGTGGGGTCTTCTTCTGCAAGTTTTGCAAGAGCGAAGCCCATCTTTTCTTGACCTTGTTTAGTCTTAGGTTCGATAGCAACTCTAATAACGGGTTCTGGGAATTCCATTTGTTCCAAAATGATTTGGCCGTTTTCAGCACAAAGAGTATCACCGGTGGTGGTTTCTTTTAAGCCTACTAGTGCACAAATTTCACCCGAATATACTGCGTCAACTTCTTCCCTGTGGTTTGCGTGCATTCTTAGAATTCTTGCAATTCTTTCTTTTTTGCCCTTAGTTGCGTTATATACGTAAGAACCTGTTTTCAAAACGCCCGAATATGCACGGAAGAACGCTAATTTACCAACGAACGGGTCAGTCATTATCTTGAACGCTAAGCCACAGAAAGGTTGATCGTCTGCAGGTTCTCTCTTAACAACGTTTCCATCGGGATCTTGACCTTCGATAGCGCCTATGTCTAAGGGGCTGGGAAGATACTCGGTTATAGCGTCGATAAGGTTTTGAACGCCCTTATTTTTGTAACTTGAACCGCAAAGCACGGGGGTTACTTTCATTTCAAGGGTTGCTTTTCTTAAACCTTTCTTGATTTCGGCAACTGATAGGTCACCTTCTTCGAAGTATTTTTCCATCAAAGCGTCGTCCGTTTCAGCGGCTAGTTCAACTATTTTTTCTCTATATTCAGCAACTTCTGCCTTTAAGTCTTCCGGAACTTCGGTCTCTTGAGTTTCACGGCCTAAGTCGTCTAAATAAATGATTGCTTTTTGTTCGATAATATCAACAACACCCTTAAAGGTCTCTTCTTTACCTATCGGTAATAAAATTGGAACAGCGTTGGTTTTTAATCTTTCACGCATCATTTCGATTGCGTTATAGAAGTTTGCACCGTTGATGTCCATTTTGTTGATATAAGCAATTCTTGGAACTTTATATTTATCAGCTTGGCGCCAAACGGTTTCACTTTGAGGTTCAACACCGCCCTTTGCACAGAAAGTTGCAACGGCACCGTCTAATATACGAAGCGATCTCTCAACTTCTACGGTAAAGTCAACGTGACCAGGGGTATCGATAATATTGATACGGTGGCCTTTCCAGTAACAAGTCGTTGCCGCACTCGTTATGGTTATACCACGTTCTTGTTCTTGAACCATCCAGTCCATAGTTGCAGCGCCTTCGTGGGTTTCGCCCAACTTGTGAGTTTTACCGGTGTAAAACAAAATTCTTTCGGTGGTAGTGGTTTTACCTGCGTCTATGTGCGCCATAATACCTATGTTTCTGGTAACACTTAAATCAAAATCTCTAGGCATAACTACTCTCCAAATTAAAATTTATAATGAGCAAATGCTTTGTTTGCTTCTGCCATTCTATGCGTATCTTCTTTCTTCTTAACTGCGTTACCAGCGTTGTTGAAAGCGTCTACTAATTCTGCAGAAAGTCTTCCGCTCATTTCTCTTTCGCTTCTGTTTCTTGCAGCGTTTACTAACCAACGAATTGCAAGAGTTTGTCTTCTTTCAGCTCTGATTTCGATAGGTACTTGATAGTTTGCACCACCTACTCTCCTTGCTTTTACTTCTACCATAGGCATAATGTTGTTTAACGCTTGCGTAAACATTTCCATCGGTTCTTGGCCAACTTTTTCAGCCGCGGTGGTGAACGCTTCGTAAACAATGCCTTGTGCTATACCCTTTTTGCCGTCTAACATGATTTGGTTGATAAGTTTGGTAACAACTTTATCGTTATACACGGGATCGGGTAGTACGTCTCTTTTTGCAATATTGCCTCTTCTTGGCATATTTTAATCCTCCTTTAAATTTTTTTTGCGCTCTCGCGCTCTTTAAGGGTAAACCCTTAAGTACAGCTATCACTTGCCCTTTCGGGTAGCGAACCTTCTGTCTTGCGACATACTGCCTACTAATCGGGTTAATTTTCCGAATTCTCCGAATTTTAGTAGGTGTCTGTTTGGTTGTGGATTTTCTCCACAGTTAAATAGACTAGAGACTACTTATTATTTAGGTCTCTTAGCGCCGTATCTTGATCTTGCTTGTCTACGTTTTGCAACGCCCGCAGTATCAAGTGCGCCACGAACAATGTGGTATCTTACACCAGGTAAATCTTTTACCCTGCCACCACGGATTAGAACAGAACTGTGCTCTTGCAAGTTGTGACCTTCACCGGGGATATATACGATACCTTCCATCTTATTGGTAAGTCTTACTCTGGCGATTTTTCTAAGTGCTGAGTTAGGCTTCTTAGGCGTGGTAGTAGTTACGGATAAGCAAACGCCACGTTTTTGAGGACATTCATCTAAAATCGGGGACTTTGACTTATACGTAATTTTCTTTCTGCCTTGTCTGATAAGTTGTTGAATTGTTGGCATAGTACACCTCCTTAAAATTTTCGGATATTCAGAAAACGGATTCGGAAAACTTCCGTTTTTAGAAACTTTGTTTATTTGCCGAGCGCCGTAATTAACGCTCGGCATTTAATAATTTTACCATTTTTGATACGCTTAGTCAATTAAATGTAAGCGTTTTCCTGCATTTTTTTGCAAGTTTACTCGGTAATTTCACCCGTTTTTACCGTAGGTTGCGGTGAAACGTTTTTATAGTTTTTGATACCCGTTCCCGCAGGAATTAGTTTACCTATAATTACGTTTTCTTTTAAGCCAAGTAGCGGATCGACCTTGTTCTTGATTGCCGCTTCGGTAAGAACTCTTGCGGTTTCTTGGAAAGACGCTGCCGATAAGAAACTTTCTTTCGCCAAAGCCGCTTTCGTTATACCTAACAACATTCTCTTACCAACGGGGGGTCTTAATCCGTTTTCTAATGCTTTTATCGTTTCTTCTTCAAATCTATAAAGATCAAGTTTTTCACCAGGTAGAATATCGGTATCGCCCGGATTTTCTACTTGAACTTTCTTCATCATTTGACGAACGATTATTTCAACGTGTTTATCGTTGATATCAACGCCTTGGCCACGGTATACGCTTTGAATTTCTTTCAAGATATAGTTTTGAACGCCCTTAATACCTTGCGTTTTCAAAATTTCTTGCGGATATACCGAACCATTGGTTAAAATCGAACCCGGTTCTACTCTTTCGCCTTCTTTAACGATTATACCAGTGCCGAACGGAACGGTGTAATCCTTAGTTTCTCCGTCGTCCGTTTTTACTATAACGTGAATAATCTTATCTCTTTCTTCGATTTCCACCTTACCACTGTGTTCGCAAACGATTGCAGAGTGTTTGGGTTTTCTTGCTTCAAACAATTCTTCAACCCTGGGTAGACCTTGCGTTATATCGCCCGTACTTGCTATACCACCGGTGTGGAAGGTTCTCATCGTAAGCTGAGTACCAGGTTCACCGATTGATTGAGCGGCGATTATACCAACTGCTTCACCTATTTGAACGGGGTTGTTGTTAGACATGTTTTTACCGTAACATTTTGCGCATACGCCCGTCTTAGATTTACAAGTGAATACGTTTCTTATTTCTACTTCTTCAATTCCCAAAGCCACTATGGTGTCTGCCATATCTTCGGTTATCATTTGGTTTGCGCCGACTAATACTTCGCCCGTTTCGGGATGGAGTATTTCGTGAACGGTAAATCTACCTGCGATTCTATCTCTTAAACCTTCGATAATTTCGCCTTTAGAACCTTTTATCGCTTGAACTTTCAAGCCCTTGGGCGCTTCGCCTAACGCTTCGAAACAGTCGTCTTCTTTAATGATAACTTCTTGCGCAACGTCAACTAAACGTCTGGTCAAATAACCAGAGTCTGCCGTTTTAAGTGCCGTATCGGCTAGACCTTTACGTCCACCGTGTGAAGAAATAAAGTATTCTAGAACTGAAAGTCCTTCACGGAAGCACGACTTAACGGGAATTTCTATGGTTTTACCATTCGGGTCGGTCATAAGACCACGCATGCCTGCAAGTTGTTTAATTTGGTCCTTAGAACCACGCGCACCTGAGTTTGCCATCATAAGAATAGGGTTAAACTCATCGAGCGTTGCCATAAGTTTATCGGTAACGTCGTCGGTAGCCTTTTTCCATACGCTAACGACTTTTTTATACCTTTCGTCGTCGGTAATAAAGCCTTTCTTGTAAAGATTTTCAACGCCTAAAACTTTTTCTTCTGCAACTTTAAGGATTTTTTCTTTTTCCTTAGGCATATGCATATCGAACACGCTGGTGGTGATTGCGCCTATGGTTGAATACTTAAAACCAAGCGCCTTGATTTTATCAAGAACGTCCGCAGCAGAGCTTGCGCCGTGACGTTTAAAGCATGCGCCTACTATCTTTTGAAGGTCTTTCTTGCCTACGAGCTTGTCTATTTCGTATTTGAGATAGTCTTCTTTTTCTTTTCTAGCAACAAAGCCAAGGTTTTGCGGGATTGCTTCGTTGAAAATGATTTTACCAACCGAAGTTTTAACTCTACCCGTAACTTTTTCGCCGTTAACTTCTACCGTACGGCGAACGATAATTTCGTCTTGCAACTTGATTTTGCCCGTTTGATAAGCCATAACCGCTTCTTCCGGTGAAATGTACGAAACGGTGTATTCAGGTACGCCGTAGATAGTTCCGTTTTCACTCTCTCTACCCTTTTCGTCGTACTTCTTGCCTATATAACGTTTGATAATGGTTAAGTAGTAAGAACCCATAACCATATCTTGCGTGGGGCTCATAACCGGCTTACCGTCAGACAATTTTAGTATATTGTTAGAAGCGAGCATTAAAAATCTTGCTTCGGCTTGCGCTTCTACCGATAGCGGAACGTGAACTGCCATTTGGTCACCGTCGAAGTCTGCGTTGAATGCACCGCAAACTAGCGGATGTAGTTTTATTGCTCTACCTTCGATAAGCACAGGTTCAAACGCTTGAATAGATAATCTGTGAAGCGTAGGAGCACGGTTTAACATAACGGGGTGGTCTTTGATTACTTCTTCAAGAACGTCCCATACAACCGTTTTTGCACGTTCTACCGTACGTTTTGCGTTTTTAATGTTGTGGCAAATATTATTTTCAACCAACTTCTTCATTACGAAGGGTTTGAATAATTCAATCGCCATTTCTTTAGGCAAACCGCATTGATATAGTTTTAGTTCCGGACCTACGACGATAACCGAACGACCTGAATAGTCTACACGTTTACCTAATAGGTTTTGACGGAAACGACCTTGTTTACCACGTAGCATACCTGAAAGCGATTTTAATTCACGGTTACCTGCACCGCTTATTGCCTTACCACGTCTACCGTTGTCGATAAGCGCGTCTACCGCTTCTTGTAACATTCTCTTTTCGTTACGAATAATGATTTCGGGTGCGCCGAGTTCCATTAACTTCTTCAAACGGTTGTTTCTGTTAATAACACGTCTGTAAAGGTCGTTAAGGTCACTAGTTGCAAACCTACCGCCGTCTAACTGTACCATCGGGCGTAGTTCTGGCGGAATTACGGGCAACACGTCTAAAATCATCCATTCGGGACGATTACCACTCTTTCTAAACGATTCTATGATTTCTATTCTCTTAACCGCACGAATTCTACGTTGGCCAGAAACGTTTTCTTCAATAATCTTTTTGGTTTCAACGCTTTCTTTTTCTAAGTCGATTGCCATTAAAATTTCTTTAATAGCTTCTGCGCCCATACCCGTTTTGAAAGAGCCAATACCGTATTGTTCTTCTAGTTCGAGTTTTTCTCTATCGTTTATAACTTGCTTGTATTCAAGCGGGGTTGCACCCGGATCTAATACAACGTGGCAAGCAAAGTATAACACTTGTTCTAAGGCTTTAGGACTCATATCGAGCATTAAACCTATTCTCGACGGAGTGCCCTTGAAATACCAAATGTGCGAAACGGGAGCGGCTAATTCAATATGTCCCATTCTTTCACGGCGAACTTTAGACTTGGTAATTTCTACACCGCACTTGTCGCAAATAACGCCTTTATAACGAATACGTTTGTATTTACCGCAGTGGCATTCCCAGTCTTTAGTCGGCCCGAAAATTCTTTCGCAGAATAAACCGCCCATTTCGGGTTTTTGTGTTCTATAGTTTATGGTTTCGGGTTTGGTTACTTCCCCGTAAGACCACTCTCTTATTTTTTCGGGAGAGGCTACGCCTATTTGTATAGAATCGAAATTGTTAAGTTCAAACATTTATCTTTCCTCCCTTAAATTTCCTCGTCGATATCGTCGAAATCGTCGTCAAACAAATCCCCGTCGGGAATAGTAGTATCAATCTCGTCGTCATCGTCGTCAAACAAGTCTTTAGAATTGAATTCCAACTCGTCAATATTGCTATCTTCCGTATCTTCGAATAGAACTTCGCTAATCTCAGCGCTATCGTCGGCTTCTTCGATACTAACTTCGTCGTCATAGTGTGGTTTTTCACGAACGGCGGGCATATCGTCGTTATCGCTTTCGATAAGGTCTTTGATTTGAACTTCTTCGTTGTTTTCGGTTAGAACTTTCATATCAAGCGCAAGGCTTTGTAATTCTTTTAGTAACACCTTAAACGCTTCGGGAATACCCGGCTCGCTTATGTTGTTGCCTTTTACTATAGATTCGTAAGTTTTAATTCTACCAACAACGTCGTCCGATTTAACGGTTAGAATTTCTTGAAGAATATGTGCAGCACCGTATGCTTCGAGAGCCCAAATTTCCATTTCACCGAAACGTTGACCACCGAATTGTGCCTTACCGCCGAGCGGTTGTTGTGTTACTAAGCTGTACGGACCGGTACTTCTTGCGTGAATCTTATCGTCAACCAAGTGGTGAAGCTTAATCATATACATTTGACCAACGGTTACCCTGTTTTCAAAGGGTTCGCCCGTTCTTCCGTCATAAAGTTGTATCTTTCCGTCAACTTCGCCGTCAGGGTTAACTATATTGTTTTCTTTGAATAGCTCTTTTATATCGCTTTCGGTAGCACCGTCGAATACCGGCGTTGCTATCTTCCAGCCTAACTGTTTACATACTAAACCTAAGTGAACTTCAAGGACTTGACCGATGTTCATACGCGAAGGAACGCCTAGCGGGTTAAGTACTATTTGTAACGGAGTACCGTCCGCCATAAACGGCATATCTGCTTGCGGTAAAATTCTTGAAATAACACCCTTGTTACCGTGTCTACCAGCCATCTTGTCGCCGATAGAAATTTTTCTCTTTTGAGCGATATATACTCTAACGAGTTTATTAACGCCGGGAGATAATTCGTCTTTATTAGCGCGGGTAAATACTTTAACGTCTATTACCACACCGCCTTCGCCGTGCGGAACTTTTAACGAAGTATCTCTAACTTCCCTTGCCTTTTCACCGAATATTGCACGCAACAATCTTTCTTCGGGGGTAAGTTCGGTTTCACCCTTAGGAGTTACCTTACCAACTAATATGTCACCGCTGTTAACTTCTGCGCCTACGCGGATAATACCGTCTTCATCTAAATCTTTAAGCGCGTCGTCACCAACGTTAGGAATATCCCTCGTGATTTCTTCTTCACCAAGTCTAGTGTCTCTAGCTTCGATTTCGTGTTCTTCTATATGAATAGTCGTAAACACGTCGTCTTGAACGAGTTTTTCAGAAAGCAATATTGCGTCTTCGTAGTTGTAGCCTTCCCAGCTCATGAAACCAACCATAATGTTTTTTCCAAGAGCAAGTTCGCCGTTTTTGGTAGAAGGACCGTCGGCTATGGTTTGACCAGCGGTTATCTTTTCGCCTTTTTCTACGATAGGTCTTTGATTTAAGCAAGTGCCTTGGTTACTACGTTCGAATTTTTTAAGTTTATATTCAACGTCACCGTTAGCACCCGTTACAACGATTTTATCGCTCGCAACAGTTTTAACTACGCCGTCTTCTTTAGCGTTTATCATAACGCCAGAGTCGTATGCGATACGTCTTTCAATACCCGTTGCTACGATTGCGTTTTCAGGACAAAGTAGCGGGACTGCTTGACGTTGCATGTTAGAGCCCATTAGCGCACGGTTGGTATCGTCGTTTTCTAAGAACGGAATAAGCGCGGTTGCAACCGAAATAAGTTGTTTTGGCGAAACGTCCATATAGTCCATCTTCGCTTGAACTTCTTCGGTTATATCGTCTTTATGACGGCAAGAAACACGTTCGTTCTTGAAATATTTATTGTCGATTAACGGTTCGTTTGCTTGCGCAACGATATAGTTATCTTCTTCATCAGCCGTTAAGTAGTCAACGTGGTCGGTTACTTCGGTAATAATCTTTCCGTCTTCGCCGAGCGTGTGTATAACTTTTCTATACGGAGATTCGATAAAGCCGAATTCGTTTACTTTAGCGTAAGCGGCAAGCGACGAGATAAGACCGATGTTTTGTCCTTCAGGAGTTTCTATCGGGCACATTCTGCCGTAGTGTGAGTGGTGAACGTCACGCACTTCGAAAGTTGCTCTATCTCTATTCAAACCGCCCGGGCCTAAAGCCGAAAGTTTACGTTTGTGCGTTAATTCGGCAATCGGGTTAGTTTGATCCATGAATTGCGATAATTGTGAAGAGCCAAAGAACTCTTTTATCGCCGAACTTACGGGACGAACGTTGATTAGACCTTGCGGAGAAACGTCTTTCGGGTCTTGCGTTGCCATTCTTTCTTTTATTACCCTTTCAAGTCTAGCAATACCTATACGGAATTGGTTTTGCAACAACTCGCCAACCGAACGAACACGACGGTTGCCCAAGTGGTCGATATTATCCGTTTCGCCTATGCCAACGTTAAGGTCTAAGTTAACCGAAATCGAAGCAACGATATCGTCAACCGTTATATGTTTGTGGTTAAGTTTATCGATGAACGGGCGAAGAACCTTTCTATCTTCCGCGCTAACCGGTTCAGTTATTCCCTTTTCTACGAGTGAATCGTATAGAACGCACGCGTTAACGAATTTAATTCTAACTTCTTTCGCCTTTTCGCTATTCTTCTTTTCTTCAGGTTTTTCTTCTGCACCCGATTCCTTTTCGGTTATATAAAAAATCTCGTTGATTTCTTTTTTAAGTATTTCAGCAGTTGCTTCTACGCCGTTTTCTTTTGCCGTGTTAACTACCAACTCGGCAAATTTTAACGTGGGATTATAAACGTAGTCTAACAAACCTAAATGTTTGGGGTCTATTCCCGTTACTGCGTTGAACGATACTACGTTGTTTGCAACTATTTTATGTGGGTTACCATCAACTAACGCAACGAAAGTGTTTATGCCCGCGTTTTGAATATTGTCCGCAGTCACTCTATCGATAAGTTGACCCTTGGTCGCTAAAATTTCACCGTCGCCACTAATAACGTCTTCTGCAGAAACGGTGCCAACTATTCTTGCGCCTAGTCTTAAACGTTTGTTGAATTTATATCTACCAACCCTTGCCAAGTCGTATCTTCTGGCGTCGAAGAATATGTTTTTAAGGTGTTGCTTAACCGCTTCGTCAGTAGGAATTTCACCAGGACGAAGTCTACGGTACAACTCTACTAAACCTTCGCTTTCCGATTTAGAAGTGTCTTTGGTTGCCGTAGTTTCAATCATGGGGTTATTAGCATATAGTTGAGCCAACGCGTCGTCGCTACCAAAACCAAGCGCACGCAAAAGTACTGTTGCGGTAAGTTTTCTCGTCCTATCAACGTGAACCCACAACACACCTTGTGAATCTTGTTCAAATTCTAACCACGCGCCTCTCGACGGAATAACGGTAGTATCGAATATCTTTTTACCCGACTTGTCTATTTCCGAAGCGTTATACACGCCGGGAGAACGAACTAGTTGAGATACGATTACCCTTTCAGCACCGTTTATGATAAACGCGCCGTTGTCGGTCATGAGCGGGAAATCACCCATGAACACTTCTTGGTCAATAACTTCGTCGGTAACTTTGTTTACCAATCTAACCTTTACGCGTAAAGGACGAGCGTAGGTTGCGTCCCTATCCTTACACTCTTTTTCGTCGTACTTGGGATCACCATCTAAGTTGTGGTCGATAAAGTACAATTCAAAGTGGTCGGAATAGTCGGTTATCGGCGAAAAGTCCTCTAACACTTCACTGATGCCTTCTTTTAAGAAAGCGTCGTAGGAGTCTTTTTGAATCTTGACAAGATAAGGTAATTCAATCGCTTCGTTTATCTTACTAAACGTTTTTCTCTTAACTTTGCCACATTCGATTTCCGGTAGATTACGTGCCATTAATAACACACTCCTTAAAAAAATTTTAAATTATCGTCCGCCAAGGTTTACAAACGTTAAAAAAAGTTGTATAATGCTCTTGACGTGTATTTGTACGGTTTTTTATCGTATTTATTGTCGATTTTTGGGATTGAACACCTTATTTTTTTTAGCGTTTTTTCAAAAAAAGGCAATAATTTGCGATATTAACCTATCATAATGCATTTTATAATGATATCTTAATCTGTCAAGATTGTCAAGCATTTTGAACAAGTTAAAAAAATATTTTTTTCGGGTGCTGTTTTTATGAGAATAGACAAATTTTTAAAGGTTTCTAGAATACTTAAAAGAAGAGCTCTTGCCAACCAAGCTTGCGACGGTGGGCGGGTTAAAGTAAACGGCAAAGTAGTTAAGCCGTCCTACTCGGTTAAACCGGGGGACGTGGTAGAACTTGGTTTTAACAGTGGAACTCTTGCTTTTGAAATTCTTTTGATTAAAGAAACGGTAAAAAAAGAACAGGCGGAAAGCCTTTATAGAATAATAACCGAATAATTACGGAGTGGATTATGAAAACTACTTTAATACTTGCGTGCGCAGGCAAAGGCGCGCGCGCGAATATGGAAGAAAATAAACTGTTTTTTTCGTACAACGGAAAAACCATTTTAGAGCATACCCTATTTGCTTTTTCTAAAACGGGGCTTATCGATAAAATTATCGTTACCGCGTCTAAAAAAGATTTTTCTAAAATACAAGAACTACTAGGCGAAGCCGTTACCGTTGTTTTGGGTGGCGACACTCGTACTCAATCGGTAAAAAACGCCTTAGCATTAGTTGACGGCGGAGTGGTGCTTATTCACGACGGGGCAAGACCGTTCGTTTCAAAACGCATTATTACCGAGTGTATTGAAAAAGCAAGAGAACACGGTAGCGCAATCACGGCGATACCTTCTAGCAATACCGTGTGCAAGGTAGAAAACGGCAAAATAGTTTCTTATTTAGGAAAAGACGGAATATATTCCGTTCAAACCCCGCAAGCATTTTTATTTGAAAGCATAAAACAGGCTTACGATAAACTAGACAACCAAACGTTTAATGACGACGGCGAAGTGTATCTTAACGAATTTTCTTGCCCTTATGTTGTTTTGGGCGAGAACAAAAACGTTAAGCTTACCTACCCCGAAGATTTTTCGGCACTAACCGAACAACCTTTTAGAGTTGGCGAAGGATTCGATTGTCACAAACTAGTAGAAAATAGAAAACTTATTTTGGCGGGCGAGACTATCCCCCACGATAAAGGGCTTTTGGGTCACTCTGATGCGGACGTGGTGTGCCACGCGGTGATGGACGCGCTTTTATCTGCTTGCGGGTTGAGAGACATAGGTTACTATTTCCCCGACAACGACCCCGAATATTTAAATGCAAACAGTCTTTCGCTTTTACGTAGAGTTGTTGAAATGGTATTAGAGCAAGGCTACAAAGCAAAAAGTGTTAGCTTATGCATTATGGCAGAAAAACCAAAACTTTCTAAGTTTGTGCCGATATTCAAATATAATATCGCGCGCGCGTTAGGGATAGCGGAAAGCGAAGTGGGTATTTCACTAACCACTTTAGAAGGCCTTGGGTTCGTTGGTAGAGAAGAAGGGATTTGTACTAGAGTAAGTTGTATAATAGAAAAAAGTTGCTAAACAAAACACGCCTTAAGATAAATAAGGCGTGTTTTATTATAAAATTCGTTTAACGCAAAAAGCCACTTAAAAATAAGTGGCTTTAATGTTTTAGTTATTGAAACTCAAAATTATTTGCTTTCTTTCTTTGCAACGTCTACAACTTGCTTTCCATCGTAATAACCACATTTGGGGCATACTCTATGAGAAGCCTTTAATTCGTGGCATTGCGGACATTCTGAAAGATTGGGAGTATCTAACTTCCATTGAGCAAATCTCGTATTGGTTCTTTGTTTTGAAGTTTTACTTTTTTGAACTGCCATTTTTCTCTACCTTCCCTTTATTTTTTACATTTGCACTCTTCTTGATTAAGATTTGCGCCACAATCAACGCAAATTCCCTTACAATCGTCCTTGCACAAAAAATTTATCGGTAAACTCATCAAAATTTTGTCGCTAACAATCTTTTCTAAGTCCACCTTGTCGTTAACCACTAAATATCCGCCGTCGTTATCCGCACAAACGTGTTCCGAAAACTCTGCCGTATACTCTTTCTCCGTCAGCTCTAAACATCTCGTACACGCACCGGATATCTTAAAGTTTATTTCACCTTCGATATAAGCGCTATGTGATTCCGCAAGTGTTACCGAGCCAACCACTTTGATAGGTTGAACTATTTGAGTGTTCGGGATATCCGAAAGATTGTCTTGCAAGCAGGGTTCGAAATAAAAATCCGTCGTTTGTTTACCGCTTGCTCTTAACTTTTTAAGGTCAATAATCATAATTTCTTATAAAAATGCTTAACAAGTATATAATATTTAATCGCACTTGTCAACTTTTTTTATGCGTTTTTATCGGTTTTTATAACCGTTATTCAACTAGCGTTTTGGTTTCACGCGCAATAGACAACTCTTCGTTGGTGGGAACTACTAAAATTTTAACCTTAGAGCCCGCTTTATTTAGTTCGCCAACGCCGTTATCATAGTTTGCGTTCTTCTCTAAGTCGAACTCTGCACCGCAGTATTCCATATTTTCCATAACTAATTTACGAACTAACGGAGAGTGCTCGCCTATACCGCCGGTGAAAACTATTGCGTCTACCCCGCCTAATACCGCGATATAACTACCAACGTATTTTCTTACCCTATAAGCAACCATTTCGATAGCAAGTTTTGCTCTTTCGTCGCCTGCTTCCATTTTTGCAGTTAAGTCTCTCATATCCGAAGAAAATCCACTTATGCCAAGCATACCGCATTTCTTGTTGAGATAGTTAACCACTTCGTCTGGTTTAAGGTTTAATTTAGCGCGTAAATAATCCACTGCAGCGGGGTCTATATCGCCCGAACGAGTGCCCATCACCAACCCTTCAAGCGGAGTGAAGCCCATCGAAGTGTCTTGACACTTGCCGTCTTTAACCGCCGAGATTGAAGAGCCGTTGCCCAAGTGACAAATAACCATTCTTGCGTTTTTGTCGTTTAGTATCTTGCCCGTTTCTTCGCTAACGAATTTGTGCGAAGTGCCGTGGAAACCGTATTTTCTTATTTTATGTTCTTTATATACTTCGTAAGGAATACCGTACATATACGCTTTTGCAGGCATGGTCGAGTGGAAAGTGGTATCGAATACCGCTACCATAGGTACGCCTTTCATAACATCCCTACAACTCTTTATGCAAGCGATGTTACCAGGCATGTGTAACGGTCCAAGTTCAGCGTTCTTTTCGCAAATTGCAATAACTTCGTCGTCGATAACAACTGATGCGTGGAAATCTTCTGCCGAGTGAAGAACTCTGTGACCTACCGCACCGATTTCGTCTACCGATTTAAGAGCGCCCTTTTCACTGTCGAGCATCGCTTTAAGAACTAATTCCATCGCTTCTTTGTGGCTAGGCATGTCTTGTTTTATAACTATTTCTCTACCGTCGAAAGTTTTTTGGGTTAATTGACCGCCCGTAAAAGTTATTCTTTCACACAAGCCTTTCAAAATAACGCTTTCATCTTGCATATCGATTAATTGATATTTTAAAGAAGAACTACCCGCGTTTATTACTAATACTTTCATTTTTTATCTCTCCTTAATTATTTCGCTTGAAGCGCAGTTATTGCTATAACCGCCTTAACGTCGTCTGCCGAACAACCTCTTGAAAGGTCGTTGATAGGTTTAGCAAAGCCTTGACATATCGGGCCTAAAGCCATAAATCCGCCTAATCTTTCGGTTAGTTTATAACCGATATTTCCAGCGTCTAAGTCAGGGAAAATTAGAACGTTTGCTTGACCTGCTATTTCAGAGTTGGGCGCTTTGGATTTTGCTATTGCGGGAACGATTGCACAGTCTAGTTGGAATTCGCCGTCCGCTTTTAGTTCGGGAGCGATTTCTTTGCAGAATTCAACCGCTTTAACAACCTTATCTACGTCTGCGTGTTTTGCACTTCCCTTAGACGAGTGTGAAAGGAAAGCAACTCTTGGGTCAAGCCCAACAATTTGTTCCGCCGTTTCAGCGGAAGATATTGCTATGTAAGCAAGTTCTTCTGAGTTGGGGTTTTGGTTAAGACCGCAGTCGCCGTAAACGAACACGCCGTTAGGACAGAATTGATTGCCTTGTTCGGGCGCAAGCATTATAAAGCAACTAGATACTAGCGGAACACCTTTTTTGGTTTTTATTACTTGTAGTCCGGGACGCAAAGTGTTTGCCGTTGAGTGACAAGCGCCTGAAACTAACCCGTCTACGTCGCCCGCTTTAAGCATTAACGCGCCGTACATGGTGTAGTCTTTAAGAATATTTGCTTTCGCGTCGGCAACCGTTTCAAATTCAGGCTTACCTGTTTTTTTGTTTATTTTGCCTTGTCTTGCTTCGAAAAGCATTTGAGCGTAACCGTCGGTTCTAGCGTCTGTTGCGGGATCTACCACGTTAACGCCTTGTAAATCGAGTTCGGGATTTTCTGCTTTGATGCTTTCTACCGAGCCCAAAATGGTAATACGCGCTATATTTTCTTTTACTGCTTCTACACCGGCTTTAACCACCCTTTTGTCTTCACCTTCGGGAAGAACTATGTGTTTGTTCAAAAGCCCGGCTTGTTTTTTGATGTTTTCTAAAACGATTGACATAATATTTTTACCGCTCCTTTATAAAATTGTAAATTTTGCTTTATATTTTTTGAAAATTGATGTAAAATATAATTACTAATATATTTTACAACAAAAATTTGAAAAAGTAAATTGATAAACTGAGGTTTTTGATTTTTTATGAAAATTTGCGCGATTATCGCCGAATACAACCCCTTTCACAACGGGCATCTAAAACAAATTGAATACGTTAAAAACACGCTTAACGCCGAAAAGATTATAGTTATAATGAGCGGGGATTTTACTCAACGTGGCGAGCCTGCAATTATGAATAAGTATACCCGTGCAAAACACGCCGTTATCGCCGGTGCGGATGCGGTTATTGAACTACCCACCGTTTTTGCTACCGCCAACGCCGAAATCTTTGCAAAAGGCGCTATCAACGTTATAAACGGAATTTCCGTTTGCGACGGGCTATGTTTCGGCGTAGAAAGTGGCGAAAAAGAAGAATACCTTGAACTTGCAAAAGCGCTAAATAACGAAACGAGCGAATATAAAAAAGCCGTTAAGTCACAACTTGAAACGGGAGTTTCACTTGCAAAGGCAAAACACACCGCTCTAAAATCCGTTTACGGCGACGCGCTTAACTGCGACTTGTTATCATCCCCCAACAATATTTTGGGGCTAGAATACGTTAAGGCGTGCTTAAAAACTAACGCTAGCTTAGAGTTCTTTCCTATGATAAGAGAAGGTAAGCACAACGATAAAACTTTAAGAAAAGGTATTACTAGCGCAACGAGTATCCGCGAAAAAATTAAACTAAACCAAAAGCGTGCCGTTAAAAAAAGCCTACCTAGGTTTGTTTTTAGAGATTTGAAAAACTTTCCGTTTGCATACGAAAAAATGGCTTTGTCTAAAATAATTACCACGTCTAGCGAAGAGATGAGTAAGATTAGCGATTGCACCGAGGGTTTAGAAAACCGCATAAAAGCCCTAGTGAAAGACAACCACTCGTTAGAGACGTTAATTGAAAAGGTTTCTACCAAACGTTATCCAAAAACGCGCATTAGCCGAATTATTTTAGCAAATCTATTAGGCGTTAAAGAAAAGTTTGTTAAAGACTGCCTTGAAACACCGCTATACGCCAGCGTGCTTGCCGTTAACAACGAAAGCAAAGATTTGCTTAAAGAACTTTCTCAAAAATCTAAAATACCACTTATCACAAGGAAAAGCGATTTTACCGCGCTTAAAAAAACGGCGCTTGAATCGTTTGAACTAGATGAAACGGCCTTAGATATATACAACCTTATCACCAACGAAAAACGCTCGTACGGTAGAATAAATTTTATATAAATAAATTTTTGTATCTATAAACTACAAAGGACAAAGGCTAACGATCCTATCGTTAGCCTTTTAACAACCTAAAACCAGTCTTTTTCGTAAAACCTTTTATAATCTTCTACCAATATTTTATCCGCTAGCATTTTTTGAATTTGTTCGTCGTTTTCTTTAATTTGCCTTGTCACTAATTTAAGATACGTGATTAAATATTGAACTTCTTCTTCACACAAAGAAACTTCAACCCAATTATCCGTTATACCACCCATATCATATAAATTAACTCTTAAATATACAGATGGTTCTATTGAATTAGGTCCGATTTTATAGCAAAACTCTAAATATGGTTCAATAAACGCAAGATGTTCGGTATTTTTTTCTTCAAGCCAATCAATTAAATTTTCTACTTCGGAAGATTCTAAAATATTATCTCTTATACGTTGATAATTAAGCATTTTACCTGATAGAGTAATAGTAACGTCACACCACTCGTCTAGTTCCCTACCGTTCTTAACGTACCCCGATAAACTAAAATAAAACTTTAATCCTGTTAAATCTAATTCTAACGCATACATAACGTTTATTCCTTTAATTTTATAGTTCTACTCCACCTGCTCGTTATGGTGTGGACAATTTTGGCAAATTTCCCTAAAATTCTTTTTTTGCAAAACTTTTTCAACCAACACTCTTTCTTTAAACATTTTTTCCGCCACTAAACAAACAACGTAACAATCATAATCGTTTATTTCTTCGTTAACGATAGGACATATCCACTTATTTCCCATATAGCACCTATAAATTTTTATAATAAAAACAGTTTTTGCAAATCTTCTCAAAGTCCTTTTTATCAACTATTTCTAAAAGAGCAAAATTTTTTGGACAACCATCTTCTAAAACCATTGTAGCGTCAAAACAGTCTTGAATAGATATTATTTTGTTTATAACAGGACAATGTCTTTTTTCATCTTTAACGCTTAACATACTTACAATATAAAGGCTATCCGTGACAATTTTTGTCATATTAGAAAAATAATAAATAAAACCCCAAGCAAAATTTTGCTTGGGGTTTTGCTAAAAATTAAACGTTGCCTTGTGCCTTCATAGCGTCGGCTACCTTTAAGAAGCCTGCGATATTTGCGCCTGCCATATAGTTGCCGGGCATACCGTATTCTTTAGAATAGTCGTCACACGCTTTGAAAATACTTCTCATAATACCGTGCAATTTTTCGTCTACTTCTTCAAACGTCCAAGATAAACGCATACTGTTTTGGCTCATTTCAAGACCAGAAGTTGCAACGCCACCTGCGTTTGCCGCTTTTGCAGGACCATACAATAAGCCGTTTGCCAAGTACGTTTCAATTGCTTCGGGAGTAGAAGGCATGTTTGCGCCTTCTGAAACTACTTTACAACCGTTCTTAACTAAGATTTTTGCAGACTCGCCGTCTATTTCGTTTTGAGTTGCACAAGGAAGAGCGATATCACAAGGAATAGTCCATATACCCTTGCAACCTTCGTGGTATTCTGCTTCGGGGTGATATTTTAGATATTCGGTAATTCTCTTCCTTTCAACTTCTTTTATTTGTTTAATCGCTTTAAGGTCTATGCCGTTTTTATCGTAAATATAACCGTTACTGTCGCTCATCGCAACTACTTTCGCGCCGTATGAAGTTGCTTTTTCACAAGCGTAAATAGCAACGTTACCAGAGCCTGAAACCAAAACGGTCTTACCTTCGAAACTCGTACCGTTAGCCAAAAGCATTTCGTTAGTGAAATAGCACAAACCAAAACCGGTTGCTTCTTTTCTTGCTAGCGAACCGCCGTAAGTTAAGCCTTTGCCCGTTAATACGCCAACCCATTCGTTTCTAATACGTTTGTATTGACCGAACATAAAGCCAACCTCTCTTGCACCCGTACCGATATCGCCGGCGGGAACGTCACAATCGGCGCCTATGTATTTACATAACTCGGTCATGAAACTTTGACAGAAGTTCATAATTTCATTATCAGATTTACCTTTGGGGTCAAAATCTGAGCCACCTTTACCGCCACCCATAGGAAGCGTGGTTAAACTATTTTTGAAAACTTGTTCAAAACCCAAGAATTTAATTATACCTAGGTTAACCGACGGGTGAAGTCTTATTCCGCCTTTATAAGGACCAATCGCCGAGTTGAATTGTACTCTAAAGCCCCTATTAACGTGAACTTTGCCGTTGTCGTCAGTCCACGGAACTCTAAACATAATTTGTCTTTCAGGTTCTACTATTCTTTCAAGAACGCCCGCGTCTACAAGGTCTTGCCTTTTTTCAATAACTGGTTCTAACGAAGTAAAAACTTCAGTAACCGCTTGAATAAATTCAGGTTCGTTGGCGTTTCTTTTTTTAGTTCTTTCTAATAAATCGTTTAAATATGCGTTTTTGATTGCCATTTGTTTATCCTCCAATCCTTTATCTACGAGTTTATTATATCACAATTATTAAATATTGTTTTATTTTTTTACGCTAATTTTTTATAATTTTTGAATTTTTTTCATTTGGCGGTAAACTTTTTATCTAAAAGCACCTTTGTAAATCTATAAATATAGCAAACAGCAGTATAACCACCAGCCCAACACCGTGTATTACCGCTTCCACCTTTCTGTTTACGGGTTTTTTGAAAATCCATTCGATAAGACAAAAAACAACCCTAGACCCGTCGAGTGCGGGAAACGGCAATAAGTTAAACACCGCTAAATTGCACCCGATAAACGACGAGATGTACAATAGATACCAAAACCCGCCCGTACGAATAGCGTCGGCAGTGACGATAATTGTAGTTACCGTTCCACCCATTGCCGACAACGGTAGTCTTCCCGTTAAAAGTTGACCAAGCACCGAGAGTACCGTGCCCGCAAGTTTGAAAGAGTATTCGAAACTTCTGCCTATCCGTTCAAAAAAATTAACTTTAAGGTCAACTGAGGATAGAGAGTACTCTTTTTGGTTATCAGCATTAAGACTATAAAACCCTAGTGCGTCGTATACGGGCGCGATATCTTCTACGTTGTGAAAGGAAACGTCCTGTCTAACCTTTACGGGAACGGTAACCCATGCCCCTGCTCTTTCCACTGTAATCTCTACGGTATCTCCTTGTTTTTTGCCGTCGAGAGCGTCCATAACGTCGGTAATAAGATAAACGTTTTTATTAGAAATTTTTAATATAACGTCGCCCGAATTCAAACTGTTCTCTGCGGTATATTCGGTATCATAATAAACTTTATTTACCTTAAACGCCGTTTGACCGTAGAACGAAAACATGCCGAAAACAATTAAAATAGCAAGCAAAAAATTCATTAGCGCACCTGAAATAAGCACTAATATGCGTTGCCATGGTTTTTTGTTGTTAAAAGCCGAGGGGTCTTCTGAAACGCCGTCTTCCCCTTTAAAAGAACAAAACCCGCCGAGTGGAAACACTCTTAGCGAGAAAAGTTCTCCGCTTTTAAGACGTTTTTTGAATATCGCCGGGCCAAAGCCTATTGCAAACTCTTCTATTCCAAACTTGAATATTTTACCTACTAAATAATGCCCTGCTTCGTGCACGGTTATCATCAGTAATAAAATGAGAATTGCTATAAGAACGTAGCCCACGTATCCCATTATTTGTCCAAAAGACGCAAGTAACAATTTTTTAGTCTCCGAATTTGTTTTTTAAATAGTTTTTAGCAAAATCGTAAGCATTTTCTATCGACTGATAATCGGTTAATTTACCGCCTTTATACGCCGACAAAGCACCGTGTATGCCTTGATAAATATCGCAATACTTAATTTTGCCTTTTAAGAATAATTCCACAGCGTAGTCGTTTGCACCAAGTGCAACCGCGGGATATAAACCGCCCTCTCTTCCCGCTTGGGTAACCAACGAAAAGGCAGGGTATTTTTCGTTATCCACTTCTTCAAAGGTTAAACTCCTTAGTTTAGAAAACTCTAAACTCGGCGAAGAAGAAGGAATGCGCTCGGGATAACTTAACGCAAGCGCAATCGGTATTTCCATATTAGGATAACTCAGTTGCGCAATTACGCTGTTATCAAAAAACTCTACCATAGAGTGTATGATACTTTCTCTATGAATTATTACGTCTATTCTATCAAAAGACGTATTATATAACCATTTTGCTTCTATAACTTCATAGGCTTTATTGACCATAGTCGCACAGTCTACCGTTATTTTTGCACCCATGTTCCAGTTAGGGTGTTTTAGCGCTTCTTCCACGGTAACTTTACTCAACGCTTCTTTGTCTAAATCTCTAAAAGCGCCACCGCTTGCCGTTAAAATTATCTTCTTAAACGGCGCTGAAAAATCGAACGATAACGCCTGCCAAACAGCAGAATGTTCGCTGTCGATAGGCGTTAGTTGAACGCCTTTATCTTTAATTAATTTGCTTATAATCTCACCGCCAGCAACCAAACTTTCTTTGTTTGCGAGCGCGATATTTTTGTTTTTGTTAATAGCGTCTAAAACGGCTATAATTCCCTTAAAACCAACGAGCGCAACGACAACTATATCGGCTGAATCTATAATACAGTTGGTAAAGGCGTTATCTCCAAAAAAATACTCGGTGCCTTTTGGTAAAAGTGCCCTATCTTCACCGTTTAATTCAACCGCAAGCGATGCCACTTGGGGCTTAAACTCTTTTACTTGTTCTAAAAACAAGTCTTTCGAACTGCCCGCGGATAAAGAAACTATTTGAAATTTATCTTTATTACGCGATACCACCGACAACACTTGCTTGCCGATAGACCCCGTACTGCCTATAAGTGCTATTTTTTTCATATCTAACCCTTTTTATACCAAAAGAAACGCCAAACAAATAAAAACGCCTGCGAACATCATACCGTCTATACGGTCTAAAATCCCGCCGTGTCCCGGCATTATATTGCCAGAATCTTTTATTCCCGCTTTGCGTTTTATAAAACTTTCAAACAAATCGCCCACTTCGGTTAAAACGCCGGCAACTAGCCCTACTAAAGCAAAGAATAACACGGGTGAGAAAAAGTTAATAACAGGACGAACTGCAAAATACACTACGATACTGCCTATTATAGCGCCGAACAGTCCACCTATTGCGCCCGACCACGTTTTTTTAGGCGAAAGTTTGGGACAAAGTTTTTTCCCACCTATCGCGCTACCGACTAAATAAGCGGTAGTGTCACAACAAGGAGAAATAACGAAAATTAGTAAAAGCGCGGTAAACGAATTTTTTAAGTCGCACGCAAGTAACGTAAATAATATCAAAAGCGACGGATAAACTAGCCCGAATATCGATAACGACCATTTTTTTAGCCCCGCTTTATCCACTAGCGCTAAAACCGATATAATCAAAACGAATAGCGCGGTTAAACAAAGTGCTAACACCACGCCCGAAACACCGCTGATTAAATATTCACCCAAACAATAAACAGGCGAAAACAGACCGGCGTATACGAACAATACGCAAGCACGAGCCTTACCTATAAACCGTTTTAGAGCAAGCGCTAATTCAACGGTCGCTACTATTTGAAAAAACCCTGTCAATATTTGGAATAAACGGGCGTCAACGTTCTCACGAAGTAGGAAAAAACCCACTACCACCGCAACGAACACCGCACCCGAAACAGTTCTTTTTAACATAAAATATCCTTTATTATATTCCGCCGTATCTTCTATTGCGTTCGGCAAAACTTTCTATCGCTTTGTCAAACTCCGCTTCATCAAAGTCAGGCCATAGAGTTGGCGTGAAATACAGTTCACTGTACGCGCCTTGATAGAGCATAAAATTAGAAAGCCTAATTTCGCCACCCGTTCTTATAATAAGATCGGGCTCGCCAAAATCGGCGGTGTAAAGGTTTTGGGAAATAGATTGCTCGGTAACCTTTTCACCCTTTTCAATCAAACGGTTAACGGCGCGAACAATCTCTGCCCTACCCCCGTAATTTATACCAACGTTTAAAACCCGTTCGGTATAAATTTTGCTCTTTTCCATATCTTCTTCGATAATCTTTCTTAAATCATTATCGAGCGCCGACAAATCGCCCATAACTACAAGGCGGACTTTGTTTTTTACCACTTTTTTTATAAACTTGGTAAAATACAACCGCAAAAGTCGCATAAGTTCGTCAACTTCTTCTTTCGGGCGGGACCAGTTCTCAGAAGAAAAGGCGTAAAGTGATAAAACTTTAACCCCTTTTGAAAAGGCGTAAGTTACTATTCTATCAACGTTTTTCGAGCCTGCGCCGTGCCCAAAAGTTCTTTTCTTCCCACGCATAGTCGCCCAACGACCGTTGCCGTCCATTATTATCCCTACGTGAGAAGGTATTTTTTTTATGATTTCGTCGCTCATTATACGCTCATTATATCCTTTTCTTTATCTGCGCATAATTTTTCTATTTTAGCAACCGATTCCGAAATAAGTTTATCTATTTCTTTTTCGCAAACGGCGTGTTCGTCTTCAGAAAGTTCTTTATTGTTTTTCATTTTCTTTAACGCATCCATTCCGTCACGACGAATATTTCTAACGGCAACCTTGCTATCTTCCGCCATTTTCTTTACTTGCTTAACGAGTTCTTTTCTTCTCTCTTCGGTAAGCGCGGGGAATACTAAACGTATAACCTTTCCGTCGTTAACGGGGGTTATGCCTAAGTTTTCGGCTAAAAGTTGTTTTTCTATTACTTTAAGCATACCTGCATCCCACGGAGAGATTACTAAACATCTACCTTCGGTTACCGAAAGATTGCCAACTTGGTTAATAGGCGTGGGCGTTCCATAGTAATCTACCAAAACTTTATCTAATATGTGCGGATTTGCTCTACCTGCTCTTATGGTGATGTAGTCGCTAGATAAAACGGAAACAGTCTTATCAGTTCTTTCCATCGTTTCCATCATTAACATTTCAAATTGTTCATTCTCAATTGCCATATTTCTATCCTTCCTTATTTATTTTATAACCGTGCCTATCTTTTCGCCCATCACAGTGCGCATCAACGCGTTCTCTTCAAACAAACCGAACGCTAAAACGGGCACGCTGTTTTCCATACAAATGGTGATAGCGGTGGTGTCCATCGCTTTTAAGTTCTTTTCAATATATTCGCGATAAGATACCGAATCTAATTTCTTTGCATTAGGGTTAGTCTTCGGGTCACTATCGTAAATACCGTCAACGTTCTTAGCGAGTAGCAATACGTCCGCATTGATTTCCGCCGCGCGAAGTGCCGCCGCCGTATCCGTTGTAAAATAAGGGTTACCCGTTCCGCACGCAAACACCACTACTCTGCCGTGATCTAAATGCGATAACGCCTTTCTCAATATATAAGGCTCTGCAACTCTAGTAATGGTAAGCGCCGTTTGTACCCTAGTGGGAACGCCCTTTCTTTCAAGCGCGTCTTGAATAGCAAGCGCGTTTATTACCGTTGCAAGCATACCCATATGGTCTGCGGTAGTTCTATCCATCTCAGTTCCCTGTCTGCCACGCCAGAAGTTACCAGCGCCAACTACTATTCCTATTTGAACGCCGATTTTAGAAACTTCTACTATTTGGTCAACTACGTCGCCTAAAACCTTTTCGTCTATCCCGTGGCCTTTTTGCCCGGCAAGTGCTTCGCCCGATAACTTGATTACAACTCTTTTATAAGCGGTTTTCGCCATAAATTATCTCCTTGATGTTTTATCTAGTATATTTTAACACAGTTTAGCCTTTTTGTCTATGCCTTTTTTTCTAGACCGACTATTTTCACAAAAAAGGTCGCCACGGTAACCGTTACGACCTTTCGTTTTTGTTAGTTTATTTTTTCATTTGTGCTTCAACTTCTGCTGCAAAGTCGTTTGATTTCTTTTCTAAACCTTCGCCCATTTCGAAACGAGTGAAACGCTTAATAGAAAGAACTTTGCCCATCTTGTCGGAATAAGTTTTAACCAACTTTTCGATGGTGAGTGAAGGATCTTTAACGAACGCTTGGTTTAACAAACAAAATTCATCATAGTATTTTTTAACTCTACCTTCAACCATTCTATCAATGATTTCGGGTTTTTTACCTTCGTTAAGTGCTTGTGCTCTTAAAATATCTTTTTCGTGTTCGATAACGTCTGCGGGAACTTCACTTGCAGTGGTGTAAAGGGGTTTAGCAGCTGCAATTTGAAGAGCTACGTCGTGCGCTAATTCTTTTGCCGAATCACAAGTGCAACCTTCTAACTCAACTAATACGCCAACCTTTCCGCCCATGTGGATATAGGTTTCAATAACGCCGTTACCTACTTCGTATTTAGCAAAACGACGGATAGAAATCTTTTCACCAATCTTTGCGGTTGCGGCAATAGTTTCTTCGCTCTTTGCCGAAACTAGTTCGTCAATATCTTTAACGTCATTGTCTGCAACGTATTGAGCAACCGAGTTAACGAAGTTTTTATATTCGTCACCCTTTGCAACGAAGTCGGTTTCACAGTTAACTTCAACTAATACGCCAACGTTTCCTTTAACAAGCGCGCTAACAATACCTTCAGCTGCAATTCTCGACGCCTTTTTAGCGGCGGTTGCTATACCTTTTTCTCTTAAAAAGTCTACAGCCTTTTCCATATCCCCGTCAGTTTCGGTAAGCGCTTTTTTGCAGTCTGCAACGCCTGCGCCCGTCTTCTTACGGAGTTCCATTATATCGCTATTTGTAAACATAATTTATCTCTCCCTTATATTATTCTTTAACTTCCGCGTCTGCCATAGTTACTACTTCTTCGGTAGCACTTTCTTCTGCCGTTTCACTAGCTTCTGCGGTTAATTGTTCGCCTTGGTTTGCTTCGATAACTGCGTCTGCAATAACTGAAGCGATTAATTTAACTGCTCTAATAGCGTCGTCGTTACCAGGAATTACGTGGTCGATAACGTCGGGATCGCAGTTGGTGTCGGTTATAGCAACGATAGGAATATTTAAACTTCTTGCTTCTTTAACCGCGATATCTTCTTGGTCAGGGTCAACGATAAATAAAGCGCCGGGAAGCGTTCTCATATCTTTGATACCGCCAAGGTTAGTTTCTAGTTTGTCTCTTTCTTCTTTAAGTTTAGAAACTTCTTTCTTAGGTAACAAGTCAAATTCGCCCATCTTTTCCATATTGTTCAATTTGTTCAATCT
>CAJGCK010000009.1 GCA_904501795.1 uncultured Clostridia bacterium | reverse complement strand
GGTTGACAAACGGTAAATAATAGTATATTATAGTTAAGCAAATTGAAAAACGCACATCGCGGGGTGGAGCAGCTTGGTAGCTCGTCGGGCTCATAACCCGAAGGTCAGGAGGTTCAAATCCCCTCCCCGCAACCAAAAAGAAAACATCAACCAAACGGTTGGTGTTTTTCTTTTTTGCTATGCTAGGGAAAGGGAGGGGATTTGAATTAGGAGCGAGCAACCTTAAGGTTGCGTGTTCGCCTTTAGGCGAAAAAACAGTCCAGCGGACTGTTTTGCGGGAGGCTCGAGAGAAGCAAATCCCACTCCCACGACCAAGGGAGGTACTGCAGAGCCACATAAGGCTTTGCAGTATTTTTTATTAGTAAAAATCTAACCATTTTAAAAAGCAAAATTTTTGACAAGTTTTTGCTTTTTCTATTTTGTTGCAATATCTTATGTAAAATGTTATAATGAAAGAACAAAGTGTTTTGGAGAAGAAAATGGCACAATATAATGCGAAATGCCCGAATTGCAAAGTAGATATATTTGTAGATAGCAATAAAGAGGCTAATATTTGTCCTAATTGCAAAGAAGCCTTCATTACAGAAAAAGCAATAAAACTATATAGTGCTAGTGCGTGTAATGAAATGCAAAATAGAGCGATTAAAAAACGGCACGTATGGAAATCCCTTGGCAAAGGATTGCTTATGACGTTAGAGTGCGTTGGATACTTGTTTTATTGTCTATTTTTCGTGTGGTTGTTCGTTGATATAACAGATAACATTAAAAAGAAATAGAAATTAATAAATAGATAAAAGCGTTAGAAAAATTCTAACGCTTTTACTATTACGGCTCTGCTGGTTCACCAGCCCCGCAATAGAGAGCGGGCTTTGTGGCTGTGTTTTAACTCAGCTTAGCGACGTTGAAGATGAAACTAACGGGCTTTTAACTTACGATAAAAAGGTGCTTAAAATTCCCGAAAACGAAATGAAAAACGTTTCAAACGAACTTTATTCGGCGTTTGAAAAAAGAAATAAAAAATAAAAAAATAGTTGAAAAAATGCTTGACAAATGGTTTTTCTAGTGTTAGACTTTGCTTATCTTAATATTAAAGGCTACGACGAAGACGGGTTCTATCAAGCGTTTTCACAGAGAGTTGGGGGCGGTGTGATCCCAATAAAAACTAATAGAAATCTATCACTTCTGAGCCGAAAGTCCAAAAGTTTATCGAGTAGGGGTTTCCGTGTTTGCTACGTTAGTGCATAGGAATTGTTAGATTCTGAAGGTGGTAGTGTAAACTACAATTTGAGTGGTACCGCGTACGTATTGAACGTTCGTCTCAAAAGTTTTTGAGGCGAATTTTTTATTTATAGAAGTTATAAACATCGCAATACTGCGTTAACTGCTTCGCCTTTTGATTTCGATGACCAACAAGGTCAATCTCACCCAAAAGTCTTCACGAGCCTTGTCTTGTTCGTTTCTAACTCCTAAAAACGCATGGTGGGTGGCAAGAAGCAAAAACATTGCAATACTGCGTTAACTGCTTCGCCTTTTGATTTCAATAAAAATATAAAATAAAAACAATAATAATTAAGGAGGTATATAACCATGAACACAAACAACACTTTAAGTCAGTTATCGGAGATTGCAACTAGAATTAAGGAGTTGCGCGAAATTATGGGCTTTTCCGTTAACGAAATGGCTAAAAAAACAAACGTTACCGAAGAACAATATTGCGAATATGAGAGCGGAAAAGAAGATATTCCTTTTTCGTTTATACATAAATGCGCTTTGGCTTTCGGCGTTGAAATGACTGAACTGCTAGAAGGTAGTTCGGCAAAACTTTCTACTTACACGGTAACTAGAAAGGGGAAAGGTCAAGAAACGGCAAAAGACGAAGGCTTAGATATAGCAAACCTTGCGCCAAAATTCAAAGATAAACTTGCAGAACCATATTACGTTACTTACGAATATTCCGCATCACAACAAAACAAGCCTATTCATTTAACCACGCACAGTGGACAAGAATTCGACCTTGTATTAAGCGGAAAACTAAAAGTTCAAGTTGGTAACCACGTAGAAATCTTGCAAGAAGGCGACAGCATATATTACAACTCTTCTATCCCGCACGGCATGATTGCGGTAGACGGAAAGGCGTGCACCTTCGTTGCGGTGGTTATGTCGGGTGATAATTCTGCTGAAACCGTCGTTAGAAAAAGCGTTATGGCTGCAAAAAAGAGTGAAAAACTAGTTTGTGAAAAATTCGTTGAAACCAAAGAAGACTCAACGGGCAGACTTGAATCGATAAAATTTAAGAATACCGAAACTTTTAACTTCGGTTTTGATATCGTGGACGAAATTGCCGAAAAATATCCCGAAAAACTTGCGATGCTTCATTTAGACAAACACAAGGTTGAAAGAAGGTTTACTTTTAAGGATATAAAACGCGCGTCTAACCAAGTTGCAAACTATTTTACTTCGCTTGGGATTAAGCGTGGCGACAAGGTAATGTTAGTTTTGAAAAGGCATTATCAATTTTGGTTTTGTATGGTTGCTTTGCACAAACTCGGCGCGGTTGCAATTCCCGCAACCAACCAACTTAAAGAACACGACTTTGAGTACAGATATAATTCGGCCGGCGTAAAAGCAATCGTTTGTACGGCTGACGGCGACACTTATCAATACGCTGAAAGCGCGTCTAAAAAATGCCCGCAAGTAGAAAAACTAATAATGGTTGGCGGTTGCAAAAACGGTTGGCATGATTTTGATAAAGAATACTCGTTGTTCTCGGGGAAATTTGAAAGACCTGAAGATTGTTCTCAAGGCGACGAATCGGCGCTTATGTTCTTTACTTCGGGAACTACTGGCAATCCCAAAATGGCGTCGCACAAACACACCTATGCTTTGGGGCATTTCGTAACCGCAAAATACTGGCATTGTTGTGAAAGGGACGGTTTGCACTTGACCATTTCCGACACCGGCTGGGGAAAATCGTTGTGGGGCAAACTATATGGACAATGGCTTTGCGAAGGCGCGGTGTTCGTTTACGACTTCGACAAGTTCGATGAAAACGATATACTTCCTATGTTTGCAAAATACAACATTACTACTTTCTGCGCTCCACCGACTATGTTGCGTATGCTAATTCGTGGCGACTTATCTAAGTTCGACCTTTCTTCGATACACCACATGACCACGGCGGGCGAAGCGCTTAACCCCGAAGTATTCAATAAATTCAAAGAAGCAACGGGGCTTGAAATAATGGAAGGCTTTGGTCAAACGGAAACCACGCTTGCGATAGCAAACCTTTACGGAACTACGCCTAAAATTGGCGCGATGGGAAAGGCTAATCCACAATACGAAGTTGACGTGGTAGATAGTGAAGGAAACAGTTTGCCCGCCGGTGAAGTGGGTGAAATAGTTATTCATACCGACAAAAACGTACCGTGCGGATTGTTTAGAGAATATTATCGTGATACCGAAAAAACTTTTGAAGCATGGCACGACGGCGTTTATCACACGGGCGACACCGCGTGGCGTGATGAAGATGGATATTTTTGGTACGTTGGTCGTGTAGACGACGTTATCAAATCTTCCGGTTATCGTATAGGGCCGTTTGAGATAGAAAGCGTAATAATGGAATTACCTTACGTATTAGAGTGCGGTGTTTCCGCCGTTCCCGACGAAGTGCGTGGACAAGTGGTTAAGGCAAGTATAGTATTAACCAAAGGCACCGAGCCTAGTGAAGAATTAAAGAAAGAAATTCAAAAATACGTTAAAGACCACACCGCTCCTTATAAATATCCCAGAGTAGTGGTGTTCCGTGACGAACTTCCAAAAACGATAAGCGGAAAAATCCAAAGAAACAAACTATAAAAACAAAAACCCCTCAACGAGTGTTGAGGGGTTTTTAGTGTGTTTTTATTAAAGTTTATCAATATCTTCTTGGGAAACCAACTTAAATCCCGCGCTTAAGAGAGCCGTTTCAGCGTGGTTATTGTTTTCAACTCTGAGTACGACGTAGGCGTGTTTTTCGGTACGAGCCATAAACGCGTAAAGATATTCAACGTTTATGTTTTCTTTATCTAAGACTGCAAGGGCAGAAGTTAGTTCACCCGGCGTATCACCGATTTTAACGCCAACTACGTCTATCGTTTTAAGAAGATATCCGTCTTTTTGCAAAATGTTTTTTGCGTTTTCGGTGTCGTTAACGATAAGACGCAAAATTCCAAACTCGTTAGTTTCAGCAATTGATAGCGCGCGTATATTTATATGGTTTTTAGAAAGAGCGTTCGTTACCGAAACGATAGACCCTTTACTGTTTTGAACAAAAACGGTTAATTGTTTTATAGCCATAGTCTTTTTCTCCTTATATTATATTAGTTTACGCTTGTCAACGACGCGCACTGCTTTGCCTTCGCTTCGAGCGATTGTTTTAGGCGCAACCAAGTGAACTGCGGGGTTGATTCCAAGCATAGTTTTCATAGCGTTTGCAAGCGCTTTTTCTTTTGCAAGAACTTCGCTAACTATATCGGTAAACTGTTCGGGGGTCATTTCTACGTTAACGTCGAACGTGTCGTTGTTGTTAACTCTATCAATTACTATTTGATAGTTGGGTTGATAGCCTTCGTTTATAAGTACCGTTTCTATTTGGCTGGGGAACACGTTAACGCCACGGATAATAAGCATATCGTCCGTTCTGCCCATCGGCTTAGCCATCTTAATAAGCGTTCTTCCGCAAGAACATTTTTTACGGGATAGAACGCAAATATCACGGGTACGGTAACGTAGCAAGGGGAAGGCTTCTTTATCAAGGGAAGTGAATACTAGTTCACCCTTTTCGCCTTCGGGAAGAACTTCGCCAGTTTCGGGGTCTATAATCTCGGCAAGGAAGTGGTCTTCGTTTATATGCATACCCGTTTGTTCGCTACACTCGAACGCAACACCGGGACCCGAAGTCTCCGTAAGTCCGTAAATATCGTACGCTTTAATGCCAAGCGTTTCTTCTATTTTTCTACGCATTTCTTCCGTCCACGGCTCTGCACCGAAAATACCTGCTTTTAGCGGAATATCTTCGGGTTTATATCCCTTTTCTTTAAGCGTTTCGCCGATATACGCCGCGTAAGACGGGGTACAACAAATTATGCTCGCGCTTAAATCCATCATAAATTGAATTTGGCGTTCGGTATTGCCTGAAGACATAGGCAGGGTTAGACACCCAACCTTGTGCGAGCCACCGTTAAGACCGGGGCCACCCGTGAAAAGTCCGTAACCGTAAGCAACTTGACAAACGTCTTTATTAGTTCCGCCTGCGGCAACGATTGCGCGTGCGCAACAGTCTTCCCAAAGATTAATATCGTTTTGGGTATAAAAAGCAACTACTCTACGCCCCGTAGTTCCAGAAGTAGATTGAATACGAACGCAGTCTTCTATCGGTTTTGCTAAAAGGCCGTAGGGGTAAGCGTCTCTCAAATCGGCTTTGGTTAAAAAGGGAAGTTTATGTAAATCTTCAATTCCCTTAATATCTTCGGGTTTAACGCCTTTTTTATCCATAAGATTACGATAATATTCAACGTTTTCGTAAACGTGTTTGACTTGTTTAACTAGTTTTTCCGACTGAAGTTTTTTCATTTCTTCAACGGGCATGGTTTCAACGTTTTTTTGGTAATAGTTTTGCGACATTTTAGTTTCTCCGTATTTTTCGTTTTTTATTAGCATTAAGGACATAATAATAAAAATCCCCCTGTGTAAAAACACAGAGGACGAGATAATTATTCCCGTGGTACCACCTCAATTTATCGGCTCAACGCCGACCTTATTAGGTATAAATTACCTAAGTTCTATAACGGGAACTCCCGTTGCGTCCTACTAAGAAAACTTTTCAGCGCACTGCTTACAAAGTGAATTCAAAAAACCTACCCGTTGCCTTGCACCTTACGGCAACTCTCTAAAGGGTTAGAATTTATCTACTTGTCTTTGCTCAAACGCATTTCTTTTATTATTTTAGCACTTTAGATAAAAAAGTCAACAACTTTTCTTAAATTTATAAAAATCAAGCAGTTTAATCGTTTTTGACTTTTTGTTGACAAAATACGTGAGATAATGGTATAGTAACGAAGTAAATAAAAACGGGAGTAGTTTTGTATGAGTAAAATTAAAACGCCTAATTTTCATACGCATACCAACTTTTGCGACGGGAAGAACACTCCCGAAGAAACGGTTGTTTTTGCAATATACAACGGTTTTAAGTCCATAGGTTTTTCGGGGCACGGTTACACACCGTTCGATACAAGTTATTGTATGCACGATACAGAAGGATATATTGCCGAGATAAAAAGGCTAAAAGAAAAATACAAAAACCAAATAGAAATATACTTAGGTGTTGAAGAAGACGCGTTTGCTCCCGTGCAAAGAGAAAAGTTTGATTACGTTATAGGCTCTTGCCACTACGTTTTTGTCAACGGTGAATATTATCCGGTAGATTCTGGCGTAGAGAACTTTAAAAAATTGCTTTCGGTTTTTAAAAGTGACCCCGTACGCCTTGCCGAACAATATTACGACGATTTTGTAAAATACGTTATCGCTAGAAAGCCTGATATAATAGGGCATTTCGACTTGATAACTAAATACGACGAAAAGATGGGCGAGCGCTATTTTTTAGGTAACGCCGAGTATGAAAAGGTTGCCGAAAAATTTTTACTAAAAGCCGTTAAGTCGGGGTGTGTTTTTGAAGTAAACACAGGCGCGATTGCTCGCGGGCTTCGTTCAAGCGTATATCCTAGCGAAAAACTTTTAACCGTTTTAAAAAAAGAAAATGCAAGACTTATTTTATCGGCGGACGCACATAAGACGCAGGGGCTTGATGCTTATTTTGAAGAAACTAAGCGCTATTTAAAGGATATAGGGTTTAAACACACGTTCATTTTTTCAAAAGGTGAGTTTTGCCCGATTGAACTAGATTAATAAAAAAGTTGGGACAAAAAAATGCAAGTTATAGTAAAAAAATTTTCAAACCTTACGAATATAGAACTTTACAAAATACTTAAACTTAGAGCCGAAGTGTTTGTGGTAGAACAAAACTGCGTGTATTTAGACTTAGACGACAACGACCAAGAAGCTTATCACGTTTTCTTGTTAGACGGCGAAAAAGTTGTTGCGTGTTTAAGGGTTATAGATAAAGGCAAGCGTTATGACGAAGTTTCTATAGGTAGAGTGGTAACCGCCGAGCGTAGAAAAGGTTGGGGCAGTATAGTTATGAAAGAAGGCTTAAGGGTTGCCAAAGAAAAGTTCGGTGCAAAAAAAGTTAAGATAGGCGCGCAAGAATACGCCGTTCCTTTTTACGAGCGCGCGGGGTTTAAGGTTTTGCCAAACGGCAATTACGTAGAAGACGGTCAGCCCCACGTGCATATGTTATACGAAGAATAATTGAAAAACGGCATTGACAGTGGTTGATGCTTGTGGTATATTGAAAAAAACTAAATTTACTAAGGAGAAGGTTTTATGGAAGGTACGTTGTGGGCGTTTTTGCCCGCGCTAATAGCAATCGTACTTGCCCTAGTAACAAAACAAGTTTACGTTTCGTTGTTTTTGGGCATATTCGTGGGCGCTATAATGTTTACGGGCGGTGATCCTGTTCACGCGATATTTACCGTGTATAACGTTATGAGTGAAAAGGTGGGGGCAAACGTTCCTATTATAGTGTTCTTGGTTATTCTTGGAATACTAGTAGTGCTAATGCAAAAATCGGGTGGCGCAAGGGCTTACGGCAACTGGGCTACTAAAAAAATTAAGACAAGGGGCGGTGCTTTAGCCGCAACCGCGGGTCTTGGGTGCTTGATTTTCGTGGACGACTACTTTAACTGTTTAACGGTTGGCTCGGTTATGCGCCCCGTAACAGATAAGTTTAAAGTGAGCAGGTCTAAACTATCTTATATAATAGACGCTACTGCGGCGCCGATATGTATAATCGCTCCTATTTCAAGTTGGGCGGCGGCTGTTGCAGGCGAACTTGAAGGCGACGGGCTTATGGTGTTTATAAGCACTATTCCGTTCAACGTGTACGCGTTGTTAACCGTGGTTATGGTGTTTGCGCTTTGCTTCTTCAAATTTGATTTCGGCAAAATGAAGAAAAATCAAAGATATACCGACATAACGGGCGACGTTCATAGTGGTGTTAAAGACGACTCGGGCGAACAAGTCGCGATAGTTGAAGACGGCAAGGGAAAAGTTCGTGATTTGCTTATTCCCGTAATAACTTTAATCATATGTTGTGTTGCGGGTATGATATACACGGGCTATTTCTATAACTGGGGTCAAACGTTAGAACTTGAACTTGCGGGCTCAAGCGTAATTAGTTACGTAACCAACGCTAACGGTACGGTGATAAATCTCGTTAACACGCCTGATATAATAAGCGCGCTTGAAAACGCGGGAGTAACTGCTTGCACGGTTATGGAAGGCAGTTGCGGATATTTGATAGACGGCGCGCAAATTCAAATGTTCATTAACCACGCAACCACTATAACCGGTGGTGAAACGGTTGCAATATTTGCAGAACTTCAATCGGCGGGTATAACTTACGTTCCACAGTCGGCAAACGTTATAGAGGCGTTTTCTAATTGTGACGCGGGTATGTCGCTTGCGATAGGCTCGACGGTTGCTCTTATACTTATTTCCGCTTATTATATGTGCACTAAAGTTCTTTCGTTCAAAGAAATAACTGGCAGTTTCGTAGACGGGTTTAAGGCTATGGTTCCTGCAATACTAATCTTAACTTTCGCGTGGTCTATCTCGGGAATAATGGGCGCTCGCGGTGGTTATCTCGATGCACAAGCGTTCGTTCAAAACAACTTGGCGAACAGCGCTTTCCCACAATTTTTATTCCCCGCAATATTCTTTATACTTGCAGGCGCAATTGCGTTTGCTACGGGTACGAGTTGGGGTACGTTCGGCGTGCTAGTTCCCGTTGCCGTTACCATTTTGGGCGGAAGCGGAACACTTGCTATACTAACCGTTTCGGCAACTCTCGGCGGTGCTGTTTTCGGCGACCACATATCTCCCATTTCCGATACCACGATACTTGCTTCTGCGGGCGCACAATGTAACCACGTAGAACACGTTAATACCCAATTACCTTATGCAAGTTTGGTTGCGGGTATTTCCGCGGTGGCTTATTTAATTGCGGGCTTATGCGTAAGTTTGGGCAGTGTTTTAAGTTGCATTATAATGTGGGTTGTTGCTCTTGCGCTATTCGTTGGCGCGGTTTTCGTTATAAAGTTTATCGAAAAGAAAAAAGAAGCAAAAAACCCCGAAAACGCAACGGATAATGCGAACGAATAAAATTTAATAAAAAATTAAAAGGCTAACGGTTAGTGAGTTGAGTTCAAAAGTTAAACAAACTTTTGGAGGGGAATTTCACCAGTCCGTTAGCCTTTTTTGTTAAATTAATTTTTATGGTTAAACGACTTGATATTCTTTTCTAAATGAGATAAATCATAAAAGCCACAGTAGTGAGCAATTTCAGTTTTTGTCATAGAAGAATCGCACATAAATTCAACCGCTTTTTTTGTGCGATATTTGTTAAGGTAAACGATAGGAAAACAACCGCAAAAAGTAAAAAAACTTCAAATTTTAAAAAAGGCAATAAATGTGGAATTGGTTTGTAATTTTAAAAAAAGTTCGACAAAAATTAACAAAAATTTTTAAAACCCTTGCAAAGATTTTTTAACCGTGGTATAATAAAATCAATATTCTTTGCCTTTTTGGCATAAATTTTTAGGAGGTTTATGTAAATGAACAAGTTTTTCAAAGCCGTAGGCTACGATCCGTCGGCTAAGAACACGAGTGTTAGAACTGAAATCATTTCAGGTATCGTAACGTTCCTTGCAATGGCTTACATTCTAACGCTAAACCCATTACTGATGTTAAACTTATTCAACAGTGGCGCTTATGGTCACCTTTATTCATCAGTATTTATTGCAACCGCACTCGGCGCGTTTATCGGTACGCTATTAATGGCAATATACGCTAAACTACCCTTGGCGCAAGCCCCCGGCCTTGGTCTCAACTCAATGGTTGGTGGTTTACTTGGCGGTGGCTTAATCGGAACGGCTTTATCGTTCGGTAACTCAATGCTATTAGTATTGATTTCTGGCGTTCTCTTCTTACTTTTGAGCGTTATCAAAGTAAGTGGAACTTCTATCAGAGAAATCATATACAAAGCAATACCCGAATCGGTAAGAAAGGCTATTTCCGTTGGTATCGGTTTATTTATCGCTATTATCGGTTTAGTTAACGCTGGCATCGTTGGTTATGGTAACGGCACCCTTATCAGCATGGTTGCTTGGTCTTCTTGGGATATGGATATCGTTGCTCCTGCACTCGTTTGCTTGGTTGGCTTTATAGTTATTGCAGTACTTGCTCATTTCAATATAAAGGGCGCAGTTATTATAGGTATTTTAGTTGCAACCTTATTTGGTATGATTCCTGGAATCAACGTAACTCAATGGTCAGGCAAAAGCTGGGCTTTCTGGGAACACTTCAAAGGTTTCTTCTCGTTCAGCACTGCTGAAGGTGGAACGTTATTTGCAGCATTTACCGAAGGATTTAACTTCCCCGCAGGCGTTTCTATCATCTCTCTTGTAATGGTAACCATCACTTTCTGTATGGTAGATATGTTCGACACTATGGGTACTTGCGTTGGTTGTTGCCAAGCAGCAGGTCTTATGACTGAAGACGGAGTTCCTGTAAACTACAATAGAATTATGGTTGCTGACTCAGTTGCAACTTGTGCCGGTGCTTTACTTGGTACTTCTACCGTTACTACTTTCGTAGAATCTGGTGCAGGCGTTTCTGCTGGTGGTAAAACTGGTTTAACCGCTTTGGTTACCGCAGGCTTGTTCTTGTTATCAATTTTCGTTCTTCCTTTATTCGCATCTATTCCTGGCGCAGCAGCATCTTCTGCTCTTATCTGGGTTGGTTGCTTAATGCTTAAAGGTATTAAGAACGTTAAGGTTGATACCGTTAAAGATTTCGTTCCTGCTTTCCTTACCATCGCTATGATGCCGTTTGGTTATTCAATCACCACTGGTATCGGCTTAGGTATCTTATCTTACGTTATTATTGACGTTTGCGGATATCTCTTCGGCTTACTCGCTTACGCTCTAAGCAAGAAAGAAGGCAAAGAAAAACCCGTTTGGGATTTACACGTTGTTACGATTATCATAGCAGTATTATTCATAATTTACTTCTTCGTTCCAACCACGTTCTAAAATGGAATAAAAACATAAAATTAACGGATAGGCGTTTTCGTCTATCCGTTTTTTCATTTTTAAACCCAAAAATTACTATAAAAACAACGTTAAAATTATGACAATAAAAGACATCTTTTTCAATAAAAAACATTGACAAATCTTTAAAACGGATGTAAAATTAATTAACTTTATAATTTAATGGATTTATTATCTCTAAAAACAAAAAATTAGACAGCAAAAAAACCCGAAAAAAAATTGAAAAAACGCGTTTTACGCGATGCAAAATTTTAGGATGAAAATTTTTAGGAGGACGTTCTTATGAACAAAAGGAAAGCAGGTTTAGGCTTAACATTTTTAACAGCAGTGTTAATGTTTGTTATGGCTATGGTGACCATGTTTGCGCCGGCTCCGGTCAAAGCAGAAACAATTAGCGTTACTAGTTTTAGTGGCGTAATTGAAGAAGCCAACAAGATGACTGGTGTTCAACCCGTTACCAACTACGTTGCAAAGATTAACGGAAATTATTACGAAACTTTAAAAGACGCTTTAGAGAACGCGTTAGACGGTGAAAACGTTGTAGTTCTTAAAGACAACAAGATTACCGAAGTAATCAACGTTGACACCAGTGTAACGTTAGACCTTAACGGATATACTGTTACAGTAGAAGGCGTTGTTGGTTCAAGAGCAATCGTATTAGTTGGTGGATGTAACGAATTCGTTGTAGAAGCTAACGGCGGTGCAATCAATTCCGAAGATGGAAAATCTTATGGTATTATAGACGTTAACACTACCGCAAAACTTACTGTTAACGGTGGTACTTACGATTATGATACCAACAACGGCGGATTATTCAAATTCCGCGCATTTGATAGCAAAATTACGTTAAACGACGTTGAAGTATATACCAACGGACAAATTACTGGTCCTAACTACTCAGGAAACGAACTTGTTGTTAACGGCGGTTACTTCTCGGCTATAAACGGTTATAACGCACGTAACATATTTGCGTTCTACGTTGCTTATGCTAAAGCAACCTTTACCGATATGGTAATGGAAAACGAATATATAGGCGGTATTGAATGTTGGGCTAGCACGGCAGTTCTTAACGATTGTTCAGTATCAATATTAGGAACAAACTCAGCACCGTTCTTAAGCACCGCAGTTGCGGCAGAAGGTAACACGAGTAACGTAACCATAAACGGTGGTGTTTATAAAACCGCACCTAAATATACAAGTGATGCAAATGGTCAAGGTGCAACCCACGGTTCTTGGACCGTAATGATAATGAGTTCGGGCGGAACGCTTACTATTAACGACGGTGAATTTACAAACGATAACTATGGTGATACGACCGCTACTAATCCGCGTGGAGTAATAAGCGTTGGCTCAGATAGCGATTACGGTTACGGTAGCACGGTTAACAGTAAGTTAATTATCAACGGCGGTAAATTTAATTCTATAGGAAACGTTGTTGATTGCGAAACTATTTGGAACGACGTTGGCCCCGCAACTATGGCTATCGAAATTAACGGCGGTGAATTTGAATACGCTGGTAAAGTAATCGGCGGATGCGACCCGATTAGCACGGGCAACCCTGTTGAAGTAGCTATTAGCGGTGGTACTTACTGTGAAATAGAATCGCTTATGGCAGGTGACGGACAATATCTAGTTGACGGTTTCAAAGTCGCTCAACTTGACAATGGTTCGTACGCAGTACAAGAAATTATTTACGCAACCTACGAAGTAGGCGCAGGCAAGGCATTTGCAACTCTAGCAGACGCAATCGCTCAAGCAAAAGCAGACAAAGCGGATTACGTTGGCTATTTAATTCACGGTGCGGTTGAACTAGAAACCGGTTTTTCGCACGGTATAGTTGACTTAGAAGACGCAAACATGCTAAGCGAATCACCTGTAGTAGTATTTATGGGTATGACGGCTGATGCAAAATTAACTATCGTTGGTGGCGGTGTCCCTGATATTAAAGGCGTACATTTTGCAAACCTTGCATTCCATGACGAAGGAACTTACTTAACTACCGCAAACGAATTTATGTATCAAAACTTCATTGATTGTACGTTTGAGAACGTAACTTTCTACGACGGTATACGTTTAAGCGGTGACTGCGTTCTTATAAATTGTACTATTGAGGCAGATACCTACAATGAATATGCGGTTTGGATGGATGACGGTAATTTCTACATTGAAAACACCGTTGTAAATGCAAGAGACGACGCGTACGGTATGTTGAAGTCTGACAGCGCTGAAACGATTACTTTATACGGAAACACCTTTGAATATCACGGTGTTGCAAACAAAGAAGTAATCAACACCAAAGGTGCTGAAATTGTAGCAAACAATAACAAATTTATTGATTGTGACGCAGGAATTATTCCTGAAGATAAAGTTAACGTAGTTAACGGCAAAACGGACGTTGATGAAATCAAGCAAGAAATTGCTCAAACCAACCAAGTTATAATTAACTACGCTATGATAGGCGAAACTAAATACGAAACTCTACAAGACGCGGTAGATTCTGCCGTTGCTGGCGACAAGATCGTGTTGACTAGAAACGTAGATTTAGAAGGCGCAACCCTAAACGTTGCACAAGGCAAAGAAATAGTTCTTGACCTTAACGGTTACACCATTAGCGGTGCAAGCGACGTTCAAGGACATTCATTAATAATAAATAAAGGTACGCTTACCATTATCAACGGTACCGTTTCTTACGGGTATATCGGTGCAAAAGACGGTTCTTATGGTAGGGGTAACTACACCATTACTAACAGTGGCACGTTGACCATAGACGGCAACGCAGTTATAGAAAACGTAACGGCGTTCACCGGTCACATGCACGATGCTATTGATAACAACTCAACAACCGGCAACGCAAAACTAGTTATCAACAGCGGTATAGTAAGAGACGAAAAATACATAGCAATTCGTCAATTTGCAAACAGCAGTTCATTTACCAACGAAGTTATCGTAAACGGTGGCGAAATCGTTGGTGGATACAGAGGTGTTTGGGTACAACTTCCTGGCTCAGACGCAAGCAAGGCTGTAAACGCATCAACGATTGTTAACGACGGTGTTATCACTTCGTTAGACTCAGTTTACAACCACGCGATTTACGTTCTAAGCAAGGGTAACGATGCTCAAAATACCGTACTTAACATTAACGGCGGTACTTTCAACGGTGACGTTGCTATAAACGGAACGGCAAGCGCAACCATGAAAGAAGAAAATCTTGCCGTAACTGGTGGTGATTTCGAAGGATTATATGGCGTCTACGGATACGGCGATATCGACTTTGGTTTCGTATCTGGCGGTAACTTTGGAATTTACTTTGATACAAGTTACGTTGATGAAAACTCTAACTTCGTAATGAACCAAGACGGAACGTTCGGTGTCGGCCAAGATGCTGACATGTCCGTTGCAATTGCAAGAATCGGCAACGCTTACTATTCGGATTTCGCAGTAGCATTAGGTTACGTTGCGGAAGGCGAAACCATCACCTTGGTTTCTGATATAACGCTTACTTCGGTATGGAAGCTTGATGGCAAGTCGTTCAATATCGACGGTGACGGTTACACCATTACCGGAAACGGCGCGCTATGGTTCTTGAACGAAACTTACGAAATTAAGAACGTAGTATTTGACTATATTAAAGATTCAACCATCAACGGTATACTTGAATTTGACTACGCAAACGTAACGGTTACCGATTGTACCTTTACTAACAACGTTGCAAAGAGCATAATTGCAGTAGATTACAACGCAGATAACGACGGTAATTCAAACGTTGTTATAGAAAACTGTGATATTAACAACAACCAACTTTCAGTTTGTGTAATCAACGTTTCTGAAGGCGAAGTTACCGTTAAAGATTCTACAATCGCAGACAACACCGCAGATATTGCAGTGATTTACAGTGGAAGCGACATAATTGTTACCGGTAACGAATTCAGCGGAAACACGCTAAACGGAACTAACGCTAATAAGGCAACGGTACTTGCTGGACCTTATAGATTAGTAGGCGGTGGCGACTTTACCGTTGAAATTAACGGAAACGCATTCTTAGACACTGACCGCGCAGTATTCGTTGAAAGTTGGGCAGACGCTCACGGCGTTAACTCAACCTTCGATCTAGACGGAAACTATTGGAACGGCACAGAACCCAACGTTGGTAGATCGGGTGATCCCGTAGTTGTTCTTGATAACTACTACGCTAATATGCAACCCACCGCAAACGGATTCGTGCTTTCGAATATGGTTGGCATCGTTTACGAAGCGCAAGTTGGCAACACTAAATACGAAACTTACAAAGAAGCATACAAAGTTGCTTCTGCAGGCGATACTATCAACTTATTGAAAGATATCACTGCTAGCGACATTATCGTTATCGATAAAGAAATCGTATTGAACGGTAACGGATTCGCAATCAAGTCTACCGCACCTCGTGCAATCAACGTAGATTGCTTGGGCACCGTAACGATTAAAGATTTAACCGTGATCGGTGGCGGATACGACGTAACTGAACGTGGTATCAACTTGATTAACAAACCCGTAACGTTAGAACTCGAAAACGTAGAAGTAAAAGACGCTAAGTACGGTATCAACTATACCGTAGCTTGCTCTACTGCAACCGTAAACGCAAAAGATTGTAACATCAGCGGTTATATCGCAGTAAACTTCACTAGCGACGGCGCAACCTTTAATGCTGTTGACACTGAACTTGTAGGTATCAACAACTACGAAGGCGACGCAAACAGCGTAGCAGTAATTCAAAACAGCGTTAGCGCAACTAACACCACGGTTAACGTAGTTGGCGGTAAGATAGTTGCAGTTAAGAACGGCACGGCAATAATTGCAATAATCGGTGAAAACGCAACCGCAGGCACTATGAATGCAACGCTAGACACCGAATTAGTAGTTGCTGACTATCTAGCAGCATTTGGCGATTTAGATGAAATTACCTTAAACGTTCGTGCTGAATACGCTCAATACCTAATGGATGAAGGTTATGCTGTTGAAGAAGCACAAGGTTCTGGATTAATTACTATCAGCGGTATCGCAACGATAGCAATCGGCAACCAAAAATATCTAACCTTAGCAAAAGCAATCGCATCATTAACCACGGGCGACGTTGAAATTGATTTCTTAACTGATATCACCGAAGACGTAACCGTTGAACAAAAAGAAAACTTAAATATCGTTATCGACGGTAATGATTACGACCTAACCGGAACGATTACGATTGACGGTAACTCTCGTTACTACGATAGTGAAACGTTAACCATAAAGAACATAAACTTCTATACTGACAAAGCAAGTGGTTACTTCATTAACGGAATTTACGTAGATAGCACAACTCGTTATCCGCACAACGTAACGATAGAAAACTGTGACTTCATTTCTACTTACGTAGAAGCAAATGGAGTAGAAAACAAATTTGGTGCAATAAACATACATCAAGCAGTAAACATTAACGTTTACAACGTAACTGCAAACGGAGTACACTCGTTGTTACAAGCGAAAGGCGTTGCTAACCTAACCGTAGACGGCGCGGTGGTTAACGCTGAAAAAGGTATTTCGTTAGGCACTTCCGTTAACGCAACGATTAAAAACATAGAAATCAACTCTAACGACTACGGTATCCGTGCTGATGGTGACGGTGATAGAGTGGCTACTTTAGAAAACGTAACCATAACCGCGCCCGTACCTGTTGTAGTACGTTACGCAACTAAAGCGTATACGGTAGTATTAGAAGGAACTAACACCTTCAATGAAACTAACGCAAACGGTTACCAAGTAGTATTCACGACTGGTAACGACGACAAACCTTTTACCGCACCTACCGGTAACGTTAAGTTAATCGGCGCGGAAGTTGATAACTTAAGCGTATATGGAATGATAGTAAGAATAGACGGCGACCGTTCCTTCTTGAATGCTGACGAAGCATTTGCTTACGTAGCAGAAAACGGCGGAACTATAACCTTACTAGACGACGTAACCTTAACTGAAGCAGTTAAGATTAAAGCAAACGTAACGTTAGAATTGAACGGCTACACCTTAACCCTTCCTGCAGTTAGCAACTATGCAATCGTAATTCACGATACGCTAACCGTTAACGGCGACGGCAAGGTAGTAGCAGAAGGACTATACGGTATAGGTACTTCTACTTCGTGCACCGGCGGATTAGTAATCAACGGTGGTGAATTCGTTCAAGCAAACGGAGATTACTTAATAGGCGCGTTCGGTGGAAAAGTTGTTATCAACGACGGTAAGTTCTACTCGAGCTACTGCGTAATCAACAGCTTTGACGGATATACCGCAACTGCTGAAATACTCGGCGGTGAATTCGAAGCAACGGTAGACGGCGCAATATTCTATGGTATTAACCTAAAAGTTTCGGGCGGAACGTTCGGCGAACCTATCCCCGAAGAACATTGGAAAGACGGATATATCGTTATCGAACGTGACGGTAAATACGTAACCATAACTCTTTATGAATATCAAACCATGGCTCTTGAAGTTCTAGTTTTGGTTGCCGAAGACGTTGTGAAATCAGACGTTTATAACGAACAAGGTTTGAATTGCTTTAACGAAATTCTTCTTCTTGCAGAAAACGATCTATACAACAATACCTTCTTTAAGGCAGAAGTAGACGAACTCGTTAGAGTATACACCGCAATGTTCGACACCGTATTGAACGCGTTCGAACAACAAGAAGTAGTTTTAGACGCAGTTATAAGAATTAAAGACTACGCTGAACTAAAGAACGTTTCTATAGAAGCTCAAGCCATTATCGACGCTCTTAACGTAGTAGTAGCGCAAGCAACTAAGATAAACGTTCAACTTGCAACTCTCTACGCTTACGACGTGATAGACGGAATTGCCGACGCTATGGCAACGGCTCTTAAAGAAGCAAAACAAAACGCAATCAACGAATTGTTTGGCGCAAACGGTGAAAACGTTAATAACGTTACTTCGGCTATGATAGCAAGCATTAACGTTTGCAAAACTATAGAAGAAGTTGAAACCGCTCTTACTGTTGCTAAAACAGAACTTCAAGAAATTATCATCTATAAGGGCTACATCAAGAACGCATCAGAAAAAGCAGACACTATGTCACAAGCTCTTGCTGATATGAAACAGGCTCTTGCTGATATAATTGAGGCTCTTGGCGTAGACGGTGAAATTCTTAAACAAATCGGTCTTGCAAAAGAACAAATCGACCTTATCAAACAAGATACTCAAAACATCATTAATAACACCTATACTAAAACTGAGTTGGATGAAAAACTTAAAGAAACTAACGAAGCAATAGCAAAAGTAACTAGTGACGTTAAGTCTTATCTTGATGAAAAGATTATCCCTGCAATCGAAGAAAACGCTAGAGCGGTTGAAAAAGTTAAGAAGGCGATAATTGAGCATATAGATAAGTTCAAAGATTCTTTAGGCAAAGAACTAAGCTCGTTGAGAAAGAAGATTGAAGGCATCAAGACGTTAACTGCGGACGATATTAGAAATGCATTGTCAGGCGAACTTGGTACGATAGGTGATAATCTTGGTCAAATAGCAACCAATATTAGTGGTGTAAATACCACGATATCTACCGCTATGGCTCAAATAAAAGGGTTGATCGACGGTTATAAGGGAGAAGTTGACAGGGTTGTTGCAGAAGTACAAAATATCGTAACAAATCTTCAAGGCTTAAGCAGTACTATAGATTCGTTAACAACGGTTGTTCAAAACGCACAAGGAGCGGCAGACAGGGCTCAACAAACTGCGGATACTGCAAGCAAAGCGTTAGCGGAGTTAACTAAAGCGCTAGAAGACAATACTACTTCTATTACCGAACTCGCACAAGTTGCAAACAGTGCTTTAGAAGCTGCTCAAAGAGCAGAAGAAGCCGCTAAGTCGGCAATGGAAAAAGCGCAAACTGCGGAAGTTAAGGCGCATGCTTCTATAACCGAAACTGAACTTAAAGCTTGGTTAGATAAGTACTTACAAGATTTACAAACGGCTCAATCACCTGAACTATTACGTGCAAACTTTACTGAGATTGCAACCGATACTTATAGAGAAGAATTGATTGAAAAACTTGCAGTAAGCTACTCTAAAGAAAACGCAGCGCTAGTTCTTGCATACTACGATCAAGCAATCGCACAAATCAACGCTTCTGTAACTAAAGAAGATATTGATTACGCACTTGCAACCTTCAAGTCAAACGTATCGTTAGTAGACACGCTCGTTACTTTAGCGCCCACTCCTGCATACAACGATCAATCGTTAGTAACGTTACTCATAGTAGTAATTGCAGTAGAAGCGGTTATCGCAATAGTAGCCGTAGTAGCACTAATACTCGTTGCAAAATCGAAAAAGAAAGTTGGTGGAGACGACGACAACACTCCCGAAAAGGAAATCGTTTTAGAAGAAACGACTGAACCTGAAACGGAAGAAGTTGTAACCGTAGCTACCGAAGAAACGGCTGAAGAAGTAGTTGAAGAAAGCAAAGAAGAACCCGCAGAGGTTTCCGTTTCTCAAGAAGAAACGGAAACCGAAAGCGAAGACGACAACGCTTTCGCTGGAATAAACGGTGTTTCTAAAACTTTCGAAGAAAAACTTATCGAAGCCGATGAAGTTATTAAAGACGGGTACAAACTAATCACCGAAGAATTGCTTTCTTACAAAAAGGTAAACCCAAGACTTTCTAAAAAGGCGCTTTCGTTTAGAACGGGCAGAACGCTTATTGCGAAGATGACCATTGTTGGTAAAACCTTAAAAGTTTACTACGCGTTAAATCCTATGGATTACGACGTAAACAAGTTCTTCCAAAAAGATGCTAGCGACAAGAAAGCTTACGAAGAAGTTCCTATGCTTATGAGAGTAAAGAGTGGCCGTGGCGCGAAGAAAACCGCGGGGCTTGTAGCAGATCTTGCTGAAAAGTTTGGTCTTGTTAAAAAACCCGAAGGCGCACCTATCGACACGAGATTTGCTTTCTTGCACAAGAGCAACCTTACCTTTGAAGACAAGCTTGTGACGGCTGAATTAGTAGTTAAACAAGGCTACGAAGAAATCAAGCAAAACCTTTTAACTTACAAGAAGGTAAACCCAAGGCTTTCTAAAAAGGCTATGAGTTTTAGAAAAGGCAGAACGCTTATCGCTAAAATGACCATCGTTGGTAAAACTTTAAGAGTATACTTAGCGTTAGATCCTAAGAATTACGACGTTAAAAAGTTTTTCCAAAAAGATGCTAGCGACAAGAAAGCTTACGAAGAAGTTCCTATGCTTATGAGAGTTAGAAGCCCAAGATCGATTAAGAGAGTAAACAATCTTATTCCCGAACTTGAAAAGGCGCACGAACTCGTTAAAAAACCCGAGCCTAAGGAATAATTCTTAAAACTAAATTAAGCGTGCTATCTTAAACGACGGCACGCTTTTTTTGTGCAAAAATTTAGAACAAATAGCAAATTTAAGTTGAAAAGCCTAAATCATTATGCTATAATAATTCTCGAGAGTAAAAGTATGTAATTTTTAGCGGGGGAACGGACATGGAAGAAAAAAAATACTACGCTGAAGAAGTTAAGAAAGAAAGTCCTTTTAGGCAAGCGTATCTAGACGACGTTTTAAGTTTTTTAGAAAAAGGCAAAGCGAGTGCGGAAAAAGATAGGGATGAATTTATTTCGCCTGAAAAATTTGTCGGCAACGAAGATTTTTATCGCAAAGAGTTTGTAAAAATGCTTGGTTTTCCGTTAACGGAAGACAAGGTCGTGCCAACCCTTATTAAAAAAGAGTTCGTGGCAAAAGATAAAAACGTAAATATTTTTAGGTTGCAATTTTCTTGCTATGAGGGTATTCGTTTTTACGCTATGTATTTTGAACAAATAATAGCTAAAGAGACCGCTCCGTTTATTATAGGTATTCACGGCGGGGCTGGTACGCCTGAAACGATTTCAAGCGTGTATTTTAATTCGGCCAACTATAACCACATGATTCGCCGAGCAACCGACCGTGGCGCAAACGTGTTAGTGCCACAACTTTTATTGTGGAACAAAGACCAGTTTGGAAGCATTTATAATAGGGAACATATCGATGGGAAATTGCGTCAACTTGGTGGCTCTATAACCGCGCTTGAAATAAAATTGCTCAGCAGTTTGATTGATTATTTTTTGGAAAACGAAAATATCAACAAGAAAAAACTCGCGGTTATGGGTATGTCTTACGGCGGAATGTACGCTTATCATTTGTCCGCTTTCGACAAGCGTGTTAAAGCGTGTTATTCATCTAGTTGGGTAAGCGACGTGTTTGTTAATTCTTGGGCTGACTGGAGTTATTTTAACGCGCAAAAACTATTTACGGCAGTAGAAGTAGGCGCGCTAATAAGCCCTAGACCGCTAGTTGTCGCTATGGGTGACGTAGACGAGTTGTTTAATGGCGAAGAAACTAAACGAACAGGAAAAATGCTTAAAGAATACTACAAACTTTACGGCAAAGAAGAAAACCTTTTCGTAGACGTTTATAAGGGTAGACACGAAGTTTCGCTCGCAGACGATGATTTTGATTTTTTCTTCAAGCACTTAAATAATATGTAAAATTTAAAAACAAAAAGAGAAACTATGTGCGTCACTCTTAGGGATTTTTTAAGACATTATAAAAGACTAACGATTTTTTTCGTTAGTCTTTCTTTTTGCTTTGCAAAAACTCACGGCTTTGCTTGCAAAGTATAGTGAGCTATACTTTTGTGAAATGTGCAGTGCTTTGGTTTTTTTCTACCATAAATATCCACATTTTTCACATTCATAATTTTTCCCAATCTTATCAGACGCAGCTCCATGAATAGTAATTGAAACATCTTTGGATAAAGTGCTTATTTTCTTTCCTGCAATAGCTCCACAGTTTGGGCATTTATATCTTCTATTTGCCTTTTCTTTTAATTCTTCGTCGTGTTTAATTTCATCTGCATCTTTATAATTATTGTATAAATATACACCTAGAATACAAAGTCCAAGACCTATTATACAGCACAAAAATTGCAAAAATAAGTTTTCTAAAACAGCTGACAAATAAATACAAGTAAGAGCAGGAATTAAACAAATCCACATTAATAACGTTCCCATAAACAAATCCTCCATAAAATAAAAAGTGCGCTAACCGAAGTCAACGCACAAAAACGCAAACTCCGTTGTTGTCACACAAATCTCAAAATAGCCATAGGATAACCTATCGTCATAAATCAAGTGGAATCTGCATTTTATCAAATTCAATGATTTACCACGACAAGAAAAAATATCCCTTTAAAAAATAAAGAGTTATCCCTTTGTGGACTATTCAATTTGTGTGACATTAGTATTATAATATTTTTGGGAGAATTTATCAAGTGTTTTTTTTGTGGAAAAAGAAAACTCGGCTTATAAAAAGTCGAGTTTTATAATTTATTCAATTTAAATCCCTAAGAGTGACGCCCTTAACAAAAGCATTTTTTGTTAGTTTCGTTTATTTTTAGAGCATTTTTTGAAAAACTTTCGTGTTGAATAATTTTGTGTTCCGTGTTATAATTATAAAAAACTTTTGGAGTTACTATGAACCCGATTTTAAAAAGAGAATTTTTTGTTCCCGATCCCGAAGCACACGTTATGCCAGACGGTAGACTATACCTTTACGGCTCGCTAGATATTTCAGGCAACAACGATTATTGTAGCCGTTATCAACGCGTATTTTCAACCGACGACCCTAAACTTGAAAACTGGGTTGACCACGGTATTTGTTACGCCAACGACGCAAAAACCAAAGAAGTTTGGTGGAGCCCGGATATAAGGCTTTCAGCCCCCGATTGTATCCATAAAGACGGCAAATACTATATGTATATATGTTCGGCAGTAACTCAAATTGAAGGCGTTGCAACGGCGGATACGCCATGGGGTCCTTTCAAAAATACTGAGCCTATGGAAATTGCTAACGGCGACGGAATTGACCCAAGCGTATTCGTTGACGACGACGGACAGGCGTATTTGTTTTGGGGGCAATTTTCTTTGCGTGGTGCAAGGCTCAACCCCGATATGAAGTCTTTAGATCCGTCTACTCTAAATAAGCGGTTGTTAACGGACCACGAACACGGCTTTCACGAAGGCGCGTCGCTAAGAAAGCGTAACGGCAAGTATTATATGGTTTATGCCGATATAACAAGGGGCAAACCCACTTGTATGTCTTACGCAATGGCGGACAATCCACTAGGCCCGTATAAAAAAATGGGCGTTATAGTCGACAACGTTGACTGTGACCCTGGCAACTGGAACAACCACGGGTCAATCGAAGAATATAAGGGGCAGTGGTACGTGTTCTATCATCGTTCTTCGCAGAATAGTCGGTATAATAGGCGTGCTTGTGCAGAAAAAATTTATTTTAACGAAGACGGCACGATAAACGAAGTGGAACAAACTTCACAAGGGACTTCGGACCCGATAAACGCCTTTGAACCCATTGACGCAACGATTGCGTGCCGTATGAAAGGCAACTGCTATATTGCTCCGTCTAAAGACGGGCTAAACGGTGAAGTCTTATTTGATTGCGGTGGCAAAAACTTTAAATACGACTGGGCGGAATACAAGTATCTAAATTTCTACGACGGAGCAACCGAGTTTTCTATTAAGGTTAAGGGTACGGGTAAGATAAGTGTGGTAACCGACGGATACCAAACGATTGGCGAAGTGGTTATAAACGGCGAAGATTATACCGAATACAAAGTTCCCGTGACTTCGGTTTCAGGGATTAAGGCGTTGTGGTTACATTTCTACGGCGAAAAGATAGACGTTATAGAATTTAAATTTTATAAGTAGAAAAAACAAACACCGTTTGCAAACTGCAAACGGTGTCGTTTTTTATTGATATACTCTAAGTTGATTAGATACCACTTTTATTTCGAAAGGAATATTTTCATAAAGTTCTCCGTCCACGTTCACCGTGTAAGGTGTGGGGCAAGTAACTTTTACAAAAGAAGTCTTTTCGTGGTTGGCTTGTTTTATCGAAAGGACTTTGCCTTGTTTAAGTTTTATAAACGCGTTAATGATTTTAATCTTTTTCATTTCGGTAACGGTCAAGAAATCTAATTTATTGTCCGTTGCGCTTGCGACGGGGCAAACGGGAATTCCACCGCCAAACCTATTACCGTTAGCAACCACCACTAAAAAAGAGCGGTAGTCTTTAGCACTTTTTTCCGTTTCAACGGAAAAATCGGTATACTCAAAATCAAAAAGTGTTTTGATAAGGCATTTCGTATAACCGAACTTGGTTTTCTTTTTAAGCATCTCGTATCTTTTCAAAACGTCTACGTCAATGCCCATGCCTATAACGTTAATACCGCGAACGTTTGGCATTTGCATAAAATCGGTAAACTTCGGCGTGCTATTTAAGATAAGGTTAAGAGCATCAACCGGATTTTTAGGTATATTTAGCGCACTTGCAAAATCGTTACCCGTTCCACAAGGAATAATCCCAAGCGCAACTTTATTAAACTGTGAAAAGCCGTTTACAACTTCGTGCAAAGTTCCGTCTCCACCAACTACTATAACATCGGTTGCGCCGTTTGCAATAAGTTCTTCCGTAATCTTGGTTGCGTGGCGTGCCCGTTCGGTAAAGTGGAAACGGTATTCTTCTTTAACTTGATCTAATCTTGCTTTTATAAGCGCAAGATTTTTTTTCATTTTTTTGCCGTCTTTTCCGCCGGCAAGTGGGTTGATTATAAAATCTTTCATTTTTCTTTCCGTAAATAAATATCCATTAAATTTTACTACAAAACGGAAAAAAATACAAGATTTATGCTATAATATTTTTATGAAATTTTTGCCAGATGAAAAATTAATAGATTTAAGCGAGAGTTTATCGGGAGACTTGTACTTAGTCGGCGGTTGTGTGCGTGATTTTTTGATTAACGGCGCCCTTTCTTTAGACGTTGACCTTGCCGGTACGATTTTGTGTGAAGATCTAATAGACCGAGTTAAAACGCTTGGTGGCGAGAAAATTACCTTCCGCAAATCAACGGGTAGCGTTGCCTTTTCGTTGAATAAAATAAAATATGAATACACTCGTTTTAGGGTCGATTATTATTCTACGGGCGGAGCGCACAAACCTTCGAGAGTAGAGTTTACTTTAGATATTGAAAAAGACGCTAAGCGCCGTGATTTTAAGTGCAACGCGATTTACTACCACGTAAAAAACGAAAAGTTCGTTGACCCGCTTACTGCTCTTCCCGATGTGAAAAACAGAGTGCTTGACACGGTAATATCTCCCGACGAAGTTTTTGCTTTCGACGGGGTTAGATTACTGCGCCTTGCACGGTTTGTGGGGGAATTAGGCTTTACTCCAACTAGCGAAGTTTTAGAGAGCGCAACCAAGAGAAAAGAAAACGTTCTAGATCTTTCAAAATCGGTTGTTTTCGAACAGTTAATAAAAATCTTGCACGCTGACACGGCGCACCCCTTTTCGCCGAAATACGGGCATTATTCGGCCCTTAAAACGCTTGACAAAACGGGGGTTTTCGATTTAATTTTGCCCGACGTCGCTTTGGGGCGTGGTATGAAGCAGAGAAAAGACTATCACGATTACGACGTGTTGGAACACGTTTTTAAAACGGTAAAATACGCCGATAGTAAGGTTAGACTTTCAGCACTATTGCATGACGTTGGAAAGCCTTTCGCTATGCAAAAAGACGGCAAATACAAAAAACACGCTGAATATGGAATAGAGGTTGCCAAAAAAATTTTAGTTGAATTTGGCGCAAATAAAAGGACGGTTGAAGAAGTTTTATTTAGCGTAAAAAATCATATGATAGATATAAACGGTGAACTTTCTAAAGAGAGCGTTCGCAAGTTTATTTACCATAATTTTGATAAAATAGATAACCTTTTAAAGTTAAAACAAGCGGATTTTTCGGCGGGGAAAGACAGGTTAGAAAAATGCCCCGTCGTAGAAAAGTGGGAAAACGTTATAAAAGAAGCCGAAAAGTTAAATATTCCCAAAAAAATTAAGGAACTTGCCATAAGCCCAAGATTTTTGTTGCTTCAAGGGGCTAAAAAAGAAAACGTTAGTGAAATACTAGAGTATTTATTTGACGTGGTTTTAGAAAATCCCGCGCTAAACGAAAAAAACGTGTTAGAGAAGATGGCGCTACGATTAATAAAGAGTAAAAGCGTTGACACGCGTGAGTTATAGTAGTAAAATATAACGGTAGTATAACTTGACGTTTTCAAAATCGTTTAAGGAGAGAAAATATGGAACAACCTAATAATGAAATATTAGAAAATACCGAGCCCGTTTCTGAAAAGGAACGCATTAAACAAATAAAAAAACAAGCCGTTTATGATAGAAACGTTAAGCGTGGTTTTAGGGCGAAAAGGTTAAGACGTCTTAAAAACTTTGGCTGGTGGGCTTTGGGCGTGCTCAGTAGTTTTGCCGTATTAGTTAGCGGAATATTCGTGGGTGTTAAAGTAATACCCGTTAGAACGTATTTGGGCGCAGATAGTAACCAAATGGTAACCGACGAAGTTGGCAACAAGAGTTTAATCGACGTGTTGATGAATATTAACAGTTATAAGATTAGTGACTTTAAAATGGTTGAAAACATGGTTACTGACCTAGTTGAAGGTAGCGGATTAAACGAGTTCGTTAATATCGATATGGATAAATTAATGGACTTGCAGTTCGTTTATCCTGAGGCCGAAGGAAAAACTTTCGGTTCAGAAATTCAAAACTGTATAAAGATTTCTAAAAACATTTTTGGTTCTCTATCAACTTTACCCGTGTTTAACTACCAAGAAGTTCCCGCGGACAAAGAACCTACAGGCACGGAAACTAACTTCTTCCCGCAACTTTATTGTTACGTTTCGGCAGGAAGTATTGAAGAAGGAACGGCTGTTTTTTCTCCCGCTTTCGATAAAACTACTAACGAAAGAGTCGCAGACTCTATCGGCGAAAAACTTTATTACGTTGCGCTAGATCAGTTGCCGTTTGGCGAGATGAAAGACTTAATAACCCCGCGTATTTCTGCGGTAGAGGTGGGTGAACTTCTTGAAGTTTTCTCTCCTGGAATAACTTTAACTCCGTTAGGCTCTATAATACAAGGCACTACGGTAGAAGGTCTTGCAAGTTTCTCGTTTGATTCTATTTTGGTTTCAGAACTAACAGAGCTTGTCCCCGTTTTAACCGTCGAAGTACTTGATAACATTTGTAAGGCGGTAATTCGCGACAGTGGTGCCCCTGTAACCAGGGATAACTTATCCTTTGGCGATTTAATGGGTACTACCGGTCATTTAGAAACTTCAAAAATATTAGTTTCCGATTTAAGCACCTTTGTTCCCTTCTTAGATGAAAATATAGTTGATTTAATAAGTAAAGCGGTCGTTCGTGAAAGCGGAGAAACCGTTACTAAAGAGAATCTGTCGATCGGCGATTTGATGGGTACTACCGGTCATTTAGAAACTTCAAAAATATTAGTTGCCGATTTAAGCACCTTTGTTCCTTTCCTAGATGAAAATATAGTTGAGTTAATAAGTAAAGCGGTCGTTCGTGAAAGCGGAGAAACCGTTACTAAAGAGAATCTGTCGATCGGCGATTTAATGGGTACTACCGGTCATTTAGAAACTTCAAAAATATTAGTTGCCGATTTAAGCACCTTTGTTCCTT